>NZ_JBSFLV010000083.1:0-42676 GCF_053599215.1 Streptomyces sp. NPDC001002
ACCGCCAGGAAGAGAGCGGTGTGCCGCTCGTCCCCGTCGCCGGTGTCGAGGGCGTGGTGCAGGGTCTCGTACGCGTGTGCGCCGGGGCCGACGCCGGGGGCGCCCATGCCGCCGGGGCCACCCGGGCCGCCCATGCCGCCGGGCGCCGAGAAGTCGTGCGGGTTGCCGGGGGCGCCAGGACCGCCGTAGCCACCCTGGCCGTTGGGTCCACCGGGGCCGCCGCCCATCGGCGGGGCCATCGGCCCGTCGCCGGTGACCGGACCGCCGGTCGGTCCCGCGGGGCCGTGCGGGCCGCCGCCCTGGCCGCCGGGGCCGCCCGGTCCGTTGAAGCCGCTCGCGCCGCCGGGGCCGCCGTAGCCGCCCTGGGTGCCCGGGCCGCCCTGCTGGTCGCCCTCGGAGAAGTACGGCAGCTCGGCACGGCGCGGTTCGCCGCCGCCGGGACGCGAGCCGGGGCCCAGCGGTCCCGCGGCCAGCGCCTCGGTGACGTCGAAGGAACCGGTGCCGCCGCCGTGTCCGGGGGCCACCGGGCCGCCGGTCGCGCCGGTGAGCCCCGAACCGTTGGTCCCGCCCGGCCGGGCACCGCCCGCGCCACCGGGACGGGAGCCGCCCGGCACGCTCATGGAGCCGACGACACCGCCGGGGCGGCCCGCGCCGGGACGCGCACCGGGGGTCGGGGTGCCCGCGGGGGGCGTGGCGGGGGCGGCCGAACCGCCGGGGATTCCGGCGCCATTGGTGGCACCGCCGCCCGAATCGGGCTTGCCCGACGAGGACTTGCGGGGCGCGAACCAGTCGCTCGTCTTCTCCCCGCCGGGGCCGCCCGGTCCACCGGGTCCGCCCTGTCCGGTGGGCGGCTCGCCGGAGCCCATGGACGGCAGGGCGGGCGGTGCCGGAGCCTCGGCCTCCGCAGCACTGCCGTCGGGGGCGTCCGCGTCGGCGACGGGGGTCCGTACGACGACCGGCGGAATGGGCCGCGACCCGGGGATGTTGATCCGGATCCGGGTCGTCAGCGTGGTCTCGGTCTTGCGTTCCTCCGGCTGCGCGGCCGAACGACCCGCGTCCGTACCGGCGTCGGGAACCGCGGGGGTCCCGTACGGCGGCGTACCCGACGGGTAGGCGGCCCCGCCGCGCCCGTTGGGCCCGGAGGACGGAGTGTCAGTTTCACGACTCAAGGCAGGTTCTCCCGGTTGGCTCCGCCGCCCGACACAACCTCAGCGGGCGGCTCGGCGGCGCGCACCACCATACTGGCCACGTCTGGCGCGTATCCCGCGACCGCCGAGTAAACCCACACGGCACTTGCACGCGCCCTTAACGGCGAAGTGGTACGTCACTTGCCAAGTCGGACGTCACGGGCGCCTGGTTGCCGCCCTTGTCCAAGGGTGGCGCAGATCACAGCGACGGCCATCCCTCCGAGGAGGAAGAGATAAGAGCCACCTCCTGCGGCGAACAGGAAGTCGCCCTCGGGTCTGCTGGCGGTCAGCAGGATGACGGAGATCATCCAGCCGGCGGCGGGCGCGATCGCCCCTCCTCGGCCACCGATCGCCCAGCCGCCGCCGAGACAGAGCCCGGCCTCGCCGACGAGCGCGAGCAGCAGCCCGCCCGGGAACCAGCCGGACTGCACCAGCGCCCCGGCGCCCCCGACGACCGCACCGAGGACGAAGAGCCCCAAGTAGAGGAGCGCCCGCCCGAGCGAGGGCCGCTGCAAGGGCTGCGCCAGCATGGAACCCCGGTCGCTCATGACGTCTCCTCGGTGCCGATGCCGGCGAACAGATCGGTCTCGCGCCCGCCGGAAGCACCTTCCGCGTCTGAAGCACCTTCCGGGCCGGAATCCCGCTGAGCTTCTCCGGCGCCCTCCACGAGTTGGTAGTACTCGGTGGTGAAGAGCGGCTGCGCCAGCTCGTTGGAGAGCGCGAAGTACGGTTCCGCGACGGCGATCTGGGTCGCGTGCGCGCGCATCGCGGCGGCCTTCGCGGTCGCGTACGCCGTGCCGTCGATCTCCGTGGTGACGAGGTCGTCGGCCACCACGCCCGGCACGTCGTCGACGGCGGCGGACTTGGCGAAGGGCAGGCCGAGCAGGGCGCCGGAGAGGCGGGCGAACGCGGCCTCGGCGACCGGGCGCGGCACGCGGTTCCAGTAGATCTTGGGGATCCGCCACCCGGCGTCGGCGGCCAGCTCGGCGGCGCGCATGGCGACGCGGTGGGCCTGGATGTGGTCGGGGTGGCCGTACCCGCCGTGCTCGTCGTAGGTGACGAGGACCTGGGGGCGTACCTCCAGGATCACCTGGGCGAGGTGGCCTGCGGCTTCGTCGAGGTCGGCCTGCCAGAAGGCGGCGGGGTCGTCGTTGTCGGCGAGGCCCATCATTCCGGAGTCCCGGTAGCGTCCGGGGCCGCCGAGTTGACGGAAGTCCTCGACGCCGAGCGCGCGCAGGGCCGCCGCCAGCTCGCCCCGGCGGTACTCGCCCAGGGCGGTGCCGGTCAGGTGTCGCAGCTGCGGCGGGATGACCTCGCCGAGCTCGCCGAGGGTGCAGGTGACCAGGGTCACGTGGGCACCCTCGGCCGCGTACCGGGCCATGGTCGCGCCGTTGTTGATCGACTCGTCGTCCGGGTGCGCGTGCACCAGGAGCAGACGCCGAGCGGGCAGTTCCGTCATGGAGCCACCCTACGAGGCGCCACCGACAAGCCCGGCGCGGCCCGGGTCAGAACTTGAGGCTGCCGATCATCCCCGCGATGTTCGTCGTCAGCTCACTGATGGTGGGAGCGACGGTCGAGGAGGCGAGGTAGAAGCCGAGTAGGACGCACACCACGGCGTGCCCGCCCTTCAGACCTGACTTCTTGACCAACAGGAAGACGACGATCGCCAGCAGCACCACCGCCGAAATCGAAAGTGCCACGGCGGCTCACCTCCAAAGATCCCAAGTACGCGGGGTCGGACCAGTCGGACCAAGGGGCAGATGAATCCAGCAGATAAATCCATACGTCAGCCAGCGGATTCATACCCACCATGCGTCAGTGATCATAACTATCCACACGCGCGCATCGATCGGCGCACGGCCGCACAAGGGGGCGCATGGCCAATATGGTCGGAGCATGACGACGACGTCCGACTCTTTCCCCCGCCGACACGCCCGCACCCAGCGCTTCACGCTCGGTGCGCCACGCGCGTTCTCGGTGGCGCCCGACGGTTCGCGGGTCGTGTTCCTGCGCTCCACCTCCGGTACGGACAGGGCGAATTCACTCTGGGTGCTGGATCCGGACGACGGCGGGGAGCGCGTGGCGGCGGACCCGCGCGCCCTGCTGGACGGGGCCGCCGAGGACCTCTCCCCGCAGGAGCGCGCCCGTCGCGAACGTGCCCGCGAGGGCGGCGCCGGCATCGTCGGCTACGCCACCGACGCGACCGTCGAGCTGGCCTCTTTCGCCTTGTCGGGGCGGCTGTTCACGGCCGAGCTGCGGGCCGGCACGGCACGTGAACTCCCCGTCCCCGGACCGGTGATCGACCCGCGCCCGGCCCCCGACGGACGGCATGTCGCCTACGTCGCCCAGGGCGCCCTGCGGATCGTCGGCGCCGAGGGCGAGGGTGAACGGGCCCTCGCCGAGCCGGAGTCGGCGAACATCACCTATGGACTGGCCGAGTTCATCGCGGCCGAGGAGATGCAGCGTCAGCGCGGCTTCTGGTGGTCGCCCGAGTCCGACCGGCTGCTGGTCGCGCGCGTGGACGAGACGCCCGTGCAGCGCTGGTGGATCTCCGACCCGGCGCATCCCGAACGTGATCCACAGCACGTCCCGTATCCGGCGGCGGGCACCGACAACGCGGAGGTGCGGCTGTTCGTGATCGGCCTGACCGGGGCCCGCACGGAGGTCGTCTGGGACCGGGCGCGCTATCCGTATCTGGCGCATGTGCACTGGTCAGAGGCGGGTGCGCCACTGCTCCTGGTACAGGCGCGCGACCAGCGCAGTCAGCTGTACCTGGCGGTGGATCCGGACACGGGAGCGACCCGTCTGGTGCACGCGGACGAAGATCCAATTTGGCTTGATCTTTTCCCCGGAGTGCCCTGCTGGAGCCCCTCGGGACGGCTCGTGCGGATCGCCGACGAGGGTGGCGCGCGGGTGCTCGCGGTCGGTGAACGGCCCCTGACCGGACCGCAGTTGCACGTGCGCGCGGTGCTGGCGGTCGGGGACGACGACGTGCTGGTCTCGGCGTCGGCGGGCGCGGAGGCGGAGGCGTCCGAGATCGGCGAGGTGCACGTCTATCGCGTCAGCGAACTCGGTGTGGAGCGGTTGTCGCAGGAACCCGGCGTGCACACGGCGGTGCGCGCCGGGGGCGTGACCGTGCTGGTGTCCGCCTCGCTCGACCACCCGGGCGCCCAGGTGCGGCTGCTGCGGGACGCCAAGCAGATCGGGACTGTGACCTCGTACGCCGAAGATCCTGGTTTGTCCCCGCGTGTGACGCTTGTCGAGGGGGGCGCACGGCGAATCCCGTGCGCCGTGCTCTTGCCGCGTGACTACGCCGGTGACACCTCCCTGCCGGTCCTGCTCGACCCCTACGGTGGTCCGCACGGTCAGCGGGTGGTCGCCGCGCGCAATCCGTATCTGACCTCGCAGTGGTTCGCCGACCAGGGGTTCGCGGTGGTCGTGGCGGACGGGCGGGGCACGCCGGGCCGCTCCCCCGCCTGGGAGAAGGCGGTGCGGGACGACCTCGCGGCGGTCGTCCTGCAGGACCAGGTCGACGCGCTCCAGGCGCTCGCCGCCGACTTCCCGCTCGACCTCGACCGGGTCGCGATCCGCGGCTGGTCCTTCGGCGGCTATCTGGCGGCGCTCGCGGCACTGCGCCGTCCGGACGTCTTCCACGCGGCGGTGGTGGGCGCCCCGGTCACCGATCTGCGGCTGTACGACACCCACTACCAGGAGCGGTACCTCGGCCACCCCGGCGAACAGCCGGACGTCTACCGCCGCAACTCGGTCCTCGACGACGAGGGATTGGTCGACGCGACCGAGCCGCACCGCCCGATGATGATCATCCACGGCCTGGTGGACGACAACGTCGTGGTCGCCCACTCGCTGCGCCTGTCCTCCGCGCTGCTGGCCGCCGGCCGCCCGCACGAGGTACTGCCGCTGTCCGGGGTGACCCACATGACCCCGCAGGAAGAGGTCGCCGAGAACCTGCTCCTGCTTCAGCTGGACTTCCTCAAACGATCATTGAAATAACCGCACAAATGCCCGCGAATCGCGTTTACACGCAGGCAACTTGGCGGAAGCGGTTCCGATATACGGACGGGCCAGGCTGAACAGCGTACGGCCGTGCGGGTGCCGTAAACGGGCCGGGATGCGCCATGTCATCCCGGCCCGTTGCCGTTCTCACCGGGTGTGTCCTCCACCGGTACGACCTGCCCCGGCGCGGAGCGCCTCATCGATACAGCCTCCGCGAAGTGGCACGCCGAGTCGTGCGCCGCGGGACCGGTCGCGAGCCGGAACTCCGCGGGCACCGCGAGCAGCGGCACCTCCAACTCGCAGCGTTCCTGGGCCTTCCAGCACCGGGTGCGGAAGCGGCAGCCCGAGGGGACGTTGGTCGGCGACGGCACGTCACCCACCAAAATGATCCGCTCCCGGTGCTCACGGGCCTCCGGGTCGGGCACGGGGACGGCGGACAGCAGCGCCTGGGTGTAGGGGTGCGTGGGATGGTCGTAGATCTCGGCGTCCTTGCCGATCTCCACGATCCGGCCGAGGTACATCACGCCGACCCGGTCCGAGATGTGCCGGACGATCGACAGGTCGTGGGCGATGAAGAGGTACGACAGCTCGAACTCGGTCTGCAGCCGGTCGAGCAGGTTGATCACCTGGGCCTGCACGGAGACGTCGAGGGCGGAGACCGGTTCGTCGGCCACGATGATCTCGGGGCGCAGCGCCAACCCCCGGGCGATGCCGATGCGTTGGCGCTGGCCGCCGGAGAACTGGTGCGGGTAGCGGTTGATGTACTCGGGGTTGAGGCCCACCACGTCCAGCAGGTCCTGGACCTTCTTGCGCCGGTCGCCCTTGGGGGCCACCTCGGGGTGGATCTCGTAGGGCTCCCCGATGATGTCGCCCACCGTCATACGGGGGTTGAGGGAGGTGTACGGGTCCTGGAAGACCATCTGGATGTTGCGTCGTACGGTCCTGAGGGCGCGGCCGGACAGGGTGGTGATGTCCTCGCCCTTGTACTTGATCGAACCGGCCGTCGGCTTCTCCAGGTTGACCAGCATCTTGGCGACCGTCGACTTGCCGCAGCCGGACTCGCCGACGATGCCGAGGGTCTCGCCCTTGCCGAGCGCGAAGTCGACGCCGTCGACGGCCTTGACGGCACCGATCTGCTTCTTGAACACGATGCCCTGGGTCAACGGATAGTGCTTGACCAGGCCGCTGACTTCCAGGATCGACTCAGCCATTGAGGCACTCCCTCCAGAAGTGACAGGCGCTCACTCGCTGTTCGTCCACCTCGTGCAGGGGCGGTACGTCCGTGCGGCACACGTCCTGGGCCATCGGGCAGCGGGGGTTGAAGGCGCAGCCGGGCGGGATGTTCATGAGGTTGGGCGGCAGTCCCTTGATGGCGTAGAGCTCCTGGCCCTTCTGGTCGAGCCGCGGGATCGACTCCAACAGGCCCTTGGTGTACGGGTGTGCGGGCGCCTTGTAGATGTCGTGCACCGGCGCCTGCTCGACGATCCGGCCCGCGTACATCACCGCGATCCGGTCGGCGACGTCGGCGACCACGCCGAGGTCGTGGGTGATGAGGATGAGCCCCATCCGCAGTTCGCGCTGCAACTCGGCCAGCAGGTCCATGACTTGGGCCTGGACGGTGACGTCCAGCGCGGTCGTCGGTTCGTCGGCGATGATGAGCGCCGGCTCCAGGGCGAGCGCCATGGCGATCATGATGCGCTGGCGCATACCGCCGGAGAACTGGTGGGGGTAGTCGCGGACGCGCTCCTTGGCGGCCGGGATGCGCACGCGGTCCATCAGCTCGATCGCCTTGGCGCGCGCGTCCTTCCTCGACATCCCGCGGTGCACGGTGAACATCTCGCCGAGCTGGTCGCCCACGGAGAGCACGGGGTTGAGGGAGGAGAGCGCGTCCTGGAAGATCATCGCCATCTCGGCGCCGCGGACCTTCCTGCGCTCCTCCTCCTTCAGCTTCAGCAGGTCCTTGCCCTGGAAGAGGATCTCGCCGCCGGTAATCTTCCCGGGCGGCATGTCGAGGATCCCCATCACGGCCTGCGCGGTGACGGACTTGCCGGACCCGGACTCCCCCAGCACGGCAAGGGTCTCCCCCGCGTCCACCCCGTAGTTGACCCCGTTGACGGCCTTGGCGACCCCGTCCCGAGTCCTGAACTCCACATGCAGATCCCGCACTTCGAGCAGCATGACGCCGCCTCACCTCAACTTCGGATCGAGGGCGTCGCGGACCGCGTCGCCGAGCATGATGAAGGCGAGCACCGTGATCGCCAGGGCGCCGGAGGGCCACAGGAGGGCGTGCGGGGCGTTGCGGACGTAGGTGGAGGCGGCGGAGATGTCGATGCCCCAGGAGACGGTGGGCGGTTTGAGGCCGACGCCCAGGTAGGACAGGGTCGCCTCCAGGGAGATGTACGTGCCCAGCGCGATGGTCGCCACGACGATCACCGGGGCGATCGCGTTGGGGGCGATGTGCCGCAGCAGGATCCGGGAGTTGGAGGCGCCCAGCGCGCGGGCGGCCTGCACGTAGTCGTTCTGTTTGGCGGTGATGACCGAGCCCCGGGCGATCCGGGAGATCTGCGGCCAGCCCAGCAGCACCATGAAGCCGATCACCGGCCAGACCGTGTTGCTGGTGACGACCGAGAGCAGGACCAGGCCGCCCAGGACCACCGGGATCGCGAAGAAGATGTCCGTGATGCGGGACAGGACCGAGTCCCACGCTCCGCTGAAGAAGCCTGCCAGGCCGCCGAGGACCGAGCCGAGGACGGCTACCCCGAGCGTGGCGAGGACGCCGACCGTGACGGACGTACGGGCGCCGTAGACCGTGCGCGTGTAGACGTCGCAGCCCTGGCCGTCGTAGCCGAAGGGGTGGCCCGGCTGGGAGCCCTCCTGGGCCTTGGAGAGGTTGCACTTGAGGGGGTTGCCCGACGCGATCAGGGAGGGCCAGAGGGAGATGACGACGAGGAAGAGGATGACCAGCGCCGAGATGATGAAGACGGGGTTGCGGCGCAGGTCGCGCCAGGCGTCGGACCACAGGGAGCGGGGCTTGTCCTGCGGGCCGCCGCTGTCGGGACCCGGGGTCCTGTCCAGCGTCTCCGCCTCGCTCGTCGCGAGGTCCATCGGACCGCCCATGCCGGTGCCGGCGATCGCGAGTTCGGGATCGTGCGGCTGCTCAGGCATAGCGGATCCTCGGGTCGAGTACGGCGTAGAGGAGGTCGACGAGCAGGTTGGCCACCAGGAAGACGAGGACGAGGACGGTCACGAAGCCGACGACGGTCTGCGTGTTCTGGCGCAGGATGCCCTGGTAGAGCTGGAAGCCGACGCCGTGGATGTTGAAGATCCGCTCGGTGACGATGGCTCCGCCCATCAGGGCGCCGATGTCGGTGCCGATGAACGTGACGACCGGGATGAGTGAGTTGCGCAGGAGGTGGCGGATGATCACCCGGCGCCTGGGCAGGCCCTTGGCCACCGCCGTACGGACGTAGTCCGAGCGCCGGTTCTCCGCGATGGACGTGCGGGTCAGCCTGGTCACGTAGGCCAGGGAGACGGAGGCCAGCACAAGCCCCGGCACGATCAGTTCGCCGAAGGTCGCCTCCGTGGAGACGGACGGTTTGATCCATCCCCACTCGACGCCGAGCAGCAGCTGGAGCAGCAGGCCGGTGACGAAGGTGGGGACGGAGATCACGACGAGGGTCAGGAGAAGGACCGTGGTGTCGACCGGCCGGCCCCGCTTGAGGCCGGTGACGACCCCGAGCGAGATGCCGATGACGATCTCGAAGAGGATCGCCACGATCGTCAGCCGGATGGTGACCGGGAACGCCGTCGACATCAGGTCGGTGACCTTCTGGCCGTTGAACGCCGTACCGAAGTCACCGGTGAAGACGTTCCCCATGTAGGTCAGGTACTGCTGCCAGACCGGCTTGTCGAGGCCGAACTCCTTCTTGAGCTGGGCCGCCGTCGCCGGGTCGCACTGCTTGTCGCCGCACAGGCCCGCGATGGGGTCGCCCATCACGTTCACCATCAGGAAGATCAGCAGCGTGGCCCCGATGAACACCGGGATCATCTGGAGCAGCCGCCTCACGACGTAGCGCCCCACGGCGGGTCAGCTGACCTTGATCTCGTTGTAGACGGGGACGCTGAACGGGTTGAGCGCGACGTTGGAGAGCCGGTCCGACCAGCCCGCGCTGCCGTTCTGGTACCAGAGCGGGATCGCCGCCATGTTGTCCCGGACCACCTTCTCGGCGTCCTGGAACAGCGAGATCGCCTTGCCGGTGTCCGTCTCGGTGTTGGCCTGGTTGACGAGCTTGTCGAAGTCCTTGTTGGACCACTTGCCGTCGTTGGAGGAGGCGTTGGTGTAGTAGAGCGGCTGGAGGAAGTTCTGGATCAGCGGGTAGTCCATCTGCCAGCCGGCCCTAAACGGCCCCGACATCTTCTTCTGGGTGATCTGGCTGCGGAAGTCGGCGAAGGTGCCGACCGGGTTGCCCACGCACGCCTTGTCGTTGCCGAGCGCGTTGTTGATGGAGTTGCACACGGCGTCCACCCACTCCTTGTGCGAGCCCGTGTCCGCGTTGTAGCTGATCTTGACCTGGCCGTTGGGCAGTCCGCCGCCCTCCTGGATCAGCTTCTTGGCCTCGGTCGGGTCGTAGTCGCAGCCGTCCCCGCACAGCCCGTCCTGGAAGCCGCCCTCCTTGCCGAGGACCGGTGAGGTCCAGTCGGTGGCCGGGGTGCGGGTCTTCTGGAAGATCGTGTCGGTGATCTGCTTGCGGTTGATCGCCATGGACAGGCCCTTGCGGACCTTGTCCGAGTCGCTCTTGTTCCAGTCCTTGTCGTAGAACGGGAACGCGAGGGTCTGGATGATGCCGGCGGGGGTGTTCAGATAGCGGTCGCCGAGGTCGTTCTTGACGTTCTTGAGCTGGGCGGCCGGCACGTCGTCGACCAGGTCGAGGTTGCCGGCCATCAGGTCGGTGTAGGCGGTGTTGTTGTCGGTGTAGACCTTGAGGTCGACGCCGCCGTTCTCCGCCTTGTCCGTGCCCGGGTAGTCGGCCCAGGTCCGCAGCGACATCTGCGATCCCTTGGTGTACGACTTCACCGTGTAAGGACCGTTGCCGATCGGCTTCTTCACCCAGGCCGCGTGGTCGTCGTAGAACGCCTTGGGCAGCGGCGCGAAGGCCGGGTAGCCGAGGGTGTCCGGGAACGTCGAGAACTTCTGCGTCAGCTGGACGGTGAAGGTCCGGGCGCCGGTGACCTTGAGGCCGCTGAGGGTGTCCGCGGTCTGCTTGGAGCCGTCGTCGGGGTGGGTCTTGTCGTAGCCCACGATGTACTGGAAGAAGTACGCGTTCTTCTGGTTGTTCTTCAGGCTCGCGCCGTAGTTCCAGGCGTCGACGAAGGACTTGGCGGTGACCGCCTCGCCGTTGCTGAAGGTCCAGCCGTCCTTGACCGTGACCGTGAAGTTCTGCGAGTCCGTGGTGTCGATCTTGTCGGCGAGCATGTCCTCGGCGGCGCCCGTCTTCGGGTTGTACCGCTTCAGCCCGCGGAAGATCATGTCGAGCACCTTGCCGCCCTGCACCTCATTGGTGTTGGCCGGCTCCAGCGGGTTCTGCGGGTCTCCCCACGAGGAGCTGAGCACCGCGCTGCCGTCACCGCCGCCGCTGTCACTGCCCCCGCCCCCGCAGCCCGTCACGGCGAGTGCGACCGCCGCCGCGCCTGCGGCCCATTTGGCGTGCGTGGCTCCACGCATGGAGTGCCTCCTCAAGACTGCCAATCCGTTACCGGCCAATATCGGCAGAAAAAGGACGCACCGCACACCGGTCGAGACCGTTCGGGGGACGCGCCATCCGGATGGCCGCCCCGGCGACAGATGTTCACCCGTGTACACATTTCGATACACGCACGTCCGCATATCGAACTCGTTGCCCGTTTGGCGTAGTTAGTCGGAAATCAGGCACGGATCCATCACGGAGTGCTACGCGCGTAGTATCGACTTGGCCAAGCGGGCGCAAATAATGCAAAGAGAAACCCAACTCGACCGAGAATTTATTGACCTTGCATGAATTGCGTTGAAAAAGTCCGGCGTAGCCCGTAGGGGAGCGCCCTGCGGAGTCTCATCAGACCCTCCCTTGGGCCAGGAGCACCATGACCCCCCCAACTCCATCCACGGCCCCGCTCGAGGTGACCGACGAGAGCGTCGAGAAGTCGATCACTTCTCCCGACTCGAAGGCCAACGAGAGCAGGTCCCCGGGACAGCTCGCGTGGCGCCGCTTCAAACGGGACCGTACGGGTGTCATATCCGCGATCATCGTGATCTTCTTCTTCGCGATCGCGCTGGCCGCCCCCCTGATCTCCAAGCTGTACGGGAAGAACCCGTACACGACGTACGCCAGCCAGGACCCGAGCCTGCTCGACGCCTTCTCGTACCCGGCGGGCGCCAACGGCGGCATGAGCTCGCAGTTCTGGTTCGGCATCGAGCCGCAGCTGGGCCGCGACGTCTTCACCTTCCTGATCTACGGCATCCGGACCTCGCTGGGCATCGCCCTGGCGGCCACCCTGATCACGACCGCACTCGGCGTCGTCATCGGCGTGACCGCGGGCTACCTGGGCGGCCGGACGGACTACATCGTCGGCCGGATCGTCGACATCGTGCTGTCGATCCCCTCGACGCTGTTCATCATCGCGTTCATGCCGGTGGTGTTCGGCCTGTTCGTCGCCGCCGACGACAACATCCCGACCTGGCTGCGGGCCACCGCGCTCATCATCATGCTCTCGTTCTTCGGCTGGGCGTCCATCGCCCGGCTGCTGCGCGGCCAGGTACTCGGCCTGCGCGAGCGGGAGTTCGTCGAGGCCGCCAAGGTGACCGGGGCGTCGCCCGCGCGCATCGTCTTCAAGGAACTGCTGCCGAACCTGTGGACCCCGATCCTCATCCAGTCCACGCTCATGCTCCCGGCCTACGTGACCGCTGAGGCGGGCTTCGCCTTTCTGGGTGTCGGCATGATCGACCCGACCCCTGACTGGGGCGTCATGATCCAGCGGGGCGCCCAGTTCTACACCCAGGACTTCACCTTCATGCTCTTCCCGGGCCTCTCCATGGTGATCTTCGTCCTGGCGTTCAACCTGCTCGGCGACTCGGCGCGCGACGCGCTCGACCCGAAGTCCAAGCGCTGACCCAACTCTCATCCCCGGTCCGGTCAATGTCGTCCGGCTGGTCCCGTCCCACCCATAAGGCAGGGTTGCTGTGTCTTTTTCCCGTAGAAACTTCATGATCGCCACCGGTGTGGTGGCCGCGTCGAGCTCGGTGCTGACCGCCTGTGGCGGCGGCAGCTCGTCCTCGGGCAACAAGGTCCCCTCGGTCAGCAAGGCCAAGGCCACCAAGATCACGGTCGGTACGAAGGCCGACTCCACCGGCCCGGCCCCCGAGGTCGCGGGCGCGGTCAAGGGCGGGACCATCTACGGGCTCGACCAGTTCGACATGGACCACCTGGACCCGGCGCAGATCTACGTCTCCACCGAGGGCGCCATCACGGTCCCGATCATGCGCGGCCTCACCGGCTACAAGCTGGACTCCAAGGGTGGCGTCACCCTGGTCGGCGACGCGGCCACCGACACCGGCACCATGAAGGACGGCGGCAAGACCTGGTCCTTCACGCTGAAGGACGGCATCAAGTGGGAGGACGGCTCCGACCTCTCCATGGACGACGTCCGCCACACCTTCGAGCGCCTCTTCGCCTCCTTCATCACCGAGGGCCCGCGCTACGTCCAGCAGTTCCTCGAGGGCGGCGACAAGTACACCGGTCCTTACGAGGGCAAGAGCCTCGACTCCATCGAGATCGACGGCAAGACCGTCACCTTCCGCCTCAACGAGGCCCGCGGTGACTTCAACTTCACGCTCGCCATGCGTGGTTACTCCATGGTGAAGAAGTCGAAGGACACCAAGGAGAAGTACGACAAGCAGCCGTTCTCCTGCGGTCCGTACCGGATCGAGGCGCGCAGCATAGGCAAGTCCCTGACGTACGCGCGCAACACGCACTGGGACCCGGCGACGGACCCGATCCGCAACGCCTACCCGGACAAGTTCGTCTTCCAGTTCGGCTTCGAGACGCTGACGTCGACCGACCGCTACATCGCGGACAAGGGCAACGACCAGTACACGATGTCGATCTTCAACGAGGTCGCCGCCGAGCGGACCGCCCAGGTCCTCACCAACGCGAAGCTCAAGGCCCAGGTCCTCACCGCGGTCGACGCGGTGACCTACTACTGGCCGATCAACACCACCCGGATCACGGACGTCAAGGTCCGCCAGGCCATCAACTACGCCTGGCCGCTGCAGCAGCTCCAGACCATCCGCGGCGGTGCCTCCACCAGCGAGATCGCGACCACGATCTTCAGCCCGGTGACGCCCGGCTACACGGACTTCGACCTGTACGGCAAGACCAAGAAGCCCGGTGGCGACCCGGCCAAGGCCAAGGCCCTGCTGAAGGAGGCCGGCAAGCTCGGCCAGAAGCTGGTCATCGCGTACCAGACGTCGGACAACGCGGTGAAGCAGGCCGTCGCGATCAAGAACGCCCTGGAGGCCGCCGGCTTCACGGTGGTCAACAAGCAGATCGACAAGTCGACCTTCTACACTCAGATCGGCAAGATCGACAACGAGTACGACCTGTTCGCGGCGGGCTGGAGCCCGGACTGGCCGGGCGGCTACTCGGTCTTCTACCCCTGCTGGGACGGCGAGAACATCGGCGACGGCCGCAGCAACTACGCCCAGCTGAAGAACGCGAGCGTCGACAAGGCGATCGCCGCCGCGTCCGTGATCACCGACGCGGACGCCGCCAACAAGGCCTGGGGCGCGATCGACAAGCAGATCATGGAGCTCGCGGCCTGCGTCCCGGACTACCACTCGATCCGCAACTGGATGCACGGCACCAAGGTCGGCAACGTCGTCTACGACGCCGCCAACACCTGCATCGCCCTCACGAAGCTCTACGCGAAGGCGTAGGCGCCTCCGGCACCAGGGGGCGGTCCCGCACCGGGCCGCCCCCACCGGCTCCACACCCCTCACGCCCCGGCAACGGCGCCTCGCCCGGAAAGTCCTGACCCCATGTTCCGCTTCCTTGTCCGCCGTACGATCGGCGCGCTGGTCATTCTCCTGATCATCAGCGCCATCACCTTCTGGCTCTTCTACGCCGTCCCGCGTGACCCGGCCATGATGTCCTGCGGCAAGAACTGCACGCCGGCCTCGCTGGCGCAGATCCGGCACAACCTGGGCATCGACCATCCGATCCCGGTCCAGTACTGGTACTGGCTGAAGGGGATCTTCGTCGGGCGGGACTACAGCGGCTTCGGACAGTGCAACGCGCCGTGCCTCGGCTACTCCTTCGCCAACAACGAGCCCGTCTTCGGCACGATCATGGACCGGCTGCCGCTGACCCTCTCGCTCGCCTTCGGCTCGGCCGCCATCTTCCTGGTCTTCGGCGTCGGCACGGGCATGATCGCCGCGCTCAAGCAGGGCAAGTTCCTGGACAAGTTCGCCACCTCGGCCTCGCTGCTCGGCTCCTCGCTGCAGATCTACTTCGTCGGCTACCTCGCGCTGTACTTCCTGGTCTTCAAGGCCGGCATCCTCGACCAGCCCTCGTACACGCCGCTGACCGACAACCCCATCTCGTGGTTCTCCGGTCTGCTGCTGCCGTGGATCGTGCTGTCGATCATCTTCACCGCCAACTACACCCGCATGGCCCGCTCCCAGCTCGTCGAGCAGCTCAGCGAGGACTACGTCCGCACCGCCCGCGCCAAGGGTCTCTCGCGTGCGAACGTCTTCCTGCGCTTCGCCTGGCGCGGCGCCATGGGCCCGATCGTCACGGTGTTCGGCATCGACCTCGGCACGCTCATCGGCGGCGCGATCATCACCGAGCAGGTCTTCAGCCTCCAGGGCATCGGCCGGCTCGCGGTGACCTCCGTCAACCAGAGCGACCTGCCGATGCTGCTCGGCGTCACCGTGCTGGCCGCCGCCGCGATCGTGTTCTTCAACATCATCGTCGACGCCGCCTACGCCTTCATCGACCCGCGGATCCGGCTCGCCTGACCCTCCGCCCGTACCCCCTACCCCCCGCATCGCCCCCAGGAGCCTCTCCGTGACGAGCACCGATCAGCAGCCCTTCCTCTCCGTCAGGGATCTGAAGGTCCACTTCTCCACCGAGGACGGCATCGTCAAGGCCGTCGACGGGCTCTCCTTCGACCTCGCCAAGGGCAAGACCCTCGGCATCGTCGGCGAGTCGGGCTCCGGCAAGTCCGTCACCAACCTGACGATCCTGGGCCTCCACGACCGCGACCGCACCGCGATCGAGGGCGAGATCCTGCTCGACGGCAAGGAGCTCCTCACCGCGAGCGAGCGGGAGCTGGAGCGGCTGCGCGGCAACAAGATGTCCATGATCTTCCAGGACGCGCTCGCCTCGCTGTCGCCGTACCACACGGTCGGCAGACAGATCGCCGAGACGTACCGCAAACACACCGGCGCCTCCAAGAAGGAGGCCCGGGAGCGGGCGATCGAGATGCTGAAGCGGGTCGGGATCCCCCAGCCCGAGATCCGGGTCGACGACTACCCTCACCTGTTCTCCGGCGGTATGCGCCAGCGCGCGATGATCGCCATGGCCCTGGTCTGCGACCCGGAACTGCTGATCGCCGACGAGCCGACCACGGCCCTCGACGTGACGGTCCAGGCCCAGATCATGGACCTGCTCAAGGACCTCCAGCAGGAGTTCGGCACCGCCATCGTGTTCATCACCCACGACCTCGGCGTCATCGCCGACATCGCGGACGACGTGCTGGTGATGTACGGCGGCCGGTGTGTGGAGCGCGGCACGAAGAAGGAGGTGCTGAGGGACCCGCAGCACCCCTACACGCTCGGTCTGCTCAGCTCCATGCCGAGCCTCGAAGGACCGGTCGACGTACCGCTGATGCCGATCCCGGGCTCGCCGCCCTCGCTGCTCAATCCGCCGTCCGGCTGCCGCTTCCACCCGCGCTGCACCTTCGCCGAGCAGGTCCCGGGCGGACGGTGCGCCGGCGAGCGGCCCGTGCTGGAGGTGGTCGACGGCCGGGGCTCCGCCTGCCACCTCACCACCGCGCAGCGCCAGGAACTCTTCGCCGATCTCACCGCCGTAGCCCAGCACAACTGACGTACTAGAAACGGGACTTCCCATCATGAGCGACACAACCCCTCTCCTGGACGTCAGCGGGCTGACCAAACACTTCCCGATCAAGGGCGGTTTCCCGATCCGGCGTACGGTCGGTGCCGTGCAGGCCGTCGACGGCCTCGACTTCCAGGTCGCCGAGGGCGAGAGCCTGGGCCTGGTCGGCGAGTCGGGCTGCGGCAAGTCGACGACCGGCCGGCTGATCACCCGGCTCCTTGAGCCGACCGGCGGCAAGGTCACCTACCGCGGCCAGGACATCACCCACGCGGGCCGCAAGCAGCTGGCGCCGATCCGCTCCGAGATCCAGATGATCTTCCAGGACCCGTACGCGTCCCTGAACCCGCGCCAGACGGTCGGCAAGATCGTGTCCGGCCCGATGGAGATCAACGACATCAACCCGGCGGGCGGCCGGGAGGCCCGCGTCCGTGAGCTGTTGGAGATCGTGGGTCTCAACCCCGAGCACTACAACCGCTTCCCGCACGAGTTCTCCGGCGGTCAGCGTCAACGCATCGGTGTGGCAAGGGCGTTGGCCCTGGAGCCGAAGCTGATCGTGGCGGACGAGCCGGTCTCGGCCCTGGACGTCTCGATCCAGGCGCAGGTGGTGAACCTGCTCCAGAAGGTCCAGCAGGAACTGGGCATCGCGTTCGTGTTCATCGCCCACGACCTGGCGATCGTCCGGCACTTCTCCCAGCGGGTCGCGGTCATGTACCTCGGCAAGATCGTGGAGATAGCCGACCGCGACGACCTCTACGGCAACCCGCGCCACCCGTACACGCGGGCGCTGCTGTCCGCCGTACCGGAGGCGACGGTGGACGACGACGGCCCGGCCCGCGAGCGCATCCGTCTCGTGGGCGACGTCCCCTCCCCCATCTCCCCGCCCTCCGGCTGCCGGTTCCGCACCCGGTGCTGGAAGGCGACGGACAAGTGCGCGAGCGAGGCCCCGCCGCTGGTCCAGGTCGAGGGCAACAAGCCCGGCCACCTCACCGCCTGCCACTACCCGGAGACCCAGGCCCTCGTCCCGGCCCCGCGTCTCTCCAAGAACCCCGAGGCGGCGGCCTGACAACACCCCAAACCCGTCAGCCGCCACCCTTCGTGGAACGGACTTTCCAGGCCCATTGACCCGAGCCCACGAACGTCCGCTCCCCGGGGAGAAGAAGGCCCGCGTCTCACGTCCGCGTGAGACACGGGCCTTCGCTCTGTACGGGGGTTGTTGCCGGCGGGCGCTGTCACCGTGGTCTACCGGTGTTGTTCGGCGGGGTCCGCGACGGCGGCGGGGTCTGTGCTCGCGGCGGCGCGGAGGCCGCGGTCGACGAGGTCGATGAGGTACTCGAAGCTCTCGTCTACGTCGGCGGACCACTGGAAACCGCCGGATGCCTGCAGGTGGGCGAAGCCGTGGAAGACGCTGCGCACCGACCGCAGCGCGTGGGTCATCTGCTGCGGGGCGATGTCGTATCCCCGCAGTACGGCTTCGAAGGGTCCGATCCCTCGTCTGGAGGCGAGCATGATCGGGTCGTCGGGACCGGTCGGCGTGAGGGCGAGGGTGGCCGCGTACCGGCCGGGGTGGGTGAGCATGAAGTCGCGGAGCGCGCCGGCCGCGGCGGCCAGGGCGTCGCGACCGGCGCGGCCCTGGATGGCCGCGCCGATCACGTCGGCGGCCTCGTCGAAGGCGAGGGCCGCGATGCGCCGGTGCAGGTCGTCCTGGCCGGCGATGTGCTTGTAGAGCGACGGGGCGCGCACCCCCACCCGCTCGGCCAGCCGGTTCATGGTCAGCTCGGTGAAGCCGATCTCGTCCGCGAGTTCGGCGGCGGCGACGGTGATCGTGGCCGCGTCCAGGCCTGCCCTAGGCATCGACACCTGCCAGGAAGGTCAGGACCGCGGCGAGGGTCTGCTGGGGGAATTGGACGTGCGGGTAGTGGCCGGCCCCCTCGATCATCTCCAGCCGGCCCAGACCGGTCGGCAGGTCGGCGACGATCGCCTCCCCCTCGGCCTGCGGCGAGGCCCAGTCGGGGTCGAGGGTGCCCTGCAGGACGAGCACCGGGCAGGTGACGTTGGCCAGTTGCTCACCGGCGTCGGCGGGGGAGATCTTGCCCATCGCCTGCAGGACCTTCATCCGGCCGGGCTCCTCCAGCATCGCGGTGATCTGCGCCATGCGCGTGTCCCAGTCCGCGGGCTTGGTGCCGGGGTAGGCGACGTCGAGGTACTTGGCCCACTGCCGGGTGCTGCCGAGGAGGGCGGTGCCCATGAGGTGGGTCGCGCCGCGGCGGTAGGCGGCCACCCGCAGGTCACCGAGCCGGATCTGCTGCTTGCGGGTGAAGGGCGCGAGCTCGACCAGTGCGGTGACGAGTTCCGGGGCCTTGGCCGCGGCGATGGTGACCGCGCCGCCGGCGATGGAGTGGCCGACGAGTATCGCGGGTTCGCCGAGGTGCTTCAGCAGGGCGATCAGGTCACCCGCGAGGTCCGTACGGCTGTAGGACGCCCACCCGACACTGGACTCGCCGTGGCCGCGCAGGTCCACCGCGACGACTCGGTACCCGGCGTCCACCAGGGCGGGGGTGAGGAACCGATAGGCCTCACGGCTGTCACCCATCCCATGGGCAACCACCACCAGCGGCCCGGCCGCGCCACTCACCTCGTACGCGATCGTCCCACCGTCGACGCTCAGGAACTCGGTCACGACTGCCTCCATTGACTCTGCCACTGGATTGGCTAACTGCATTAGCTAAAAGCTATCATCATTAGCTAAGAAGTCAATGCCGGGTCGCGCTGCGAGTTTGGCGGTGCGGTTAGGTGCGGTTAGGTGCGGTTCGGTTCGGTGCCGTGGGGCGTCGCACACCGGACCAGTGAGCTGTGCCGCACACGGAGTCCGTCGGCTGCGCCCCCAACAGGCGCGAGGAAAATCCGCAGGCAAGGCCTCGCTGGAAGACACCCCGCCGGAACGTGCCTTGCCGGGCCGCGCCTCCCGGACTGGCCTTGGCTATGGAGGCTCGGTCGCGTTGCGTCCCCTCCGCACTGCCCGCGTGCTTGCGGCGCGAGCCTTCGCCCGGCGCACAGCCCTTCGACTCCGAAGCCCACTCCGCGAGCGGCGCCCAGCCGAGTGCCTCACCCTGAGGACCTTGCCTGCGGACGCCTTACGTCTGGTCGAGCTGCATCTCACCCACACACCCCGCACGCCCTCACCCCGAGCACGCCCGCGTCCCCCCTGCCCGCAGCGGCCTCCGCCTCCGCTCTACGGGCGGCCGCTCGACTCCGAAGCCTGCTCGCCGGGTGGTGTCTCGCCAGTGGACGTCTCGCCGGGTCGGGCCTCGGCGGGGCGGGGCTCGCCGGGGCGGGTCTCGGCGGGGCGGGTCTCGGCGGGGCGGGTCTCGGCGGGGGACGCCTGCTCCGGAAGGGCCCCGGCCGTGTCTGTCTCGTCCCCGTTGCCCAGCCCTCGTACCTGTGGTGACAGCAGTGCCCCCGTCGTCGCTGCGACGATCAGTGCCGCGCAGCCCGCCAGGGCTCTGTCCGTGCCTACCCGCGCCGCGATGGGGCCCGCGATCAGGAGGCCCAGCGGGGCGAAGGTCAGGGAGCCGAACCAGTCGTAGGAGCTGACTCGGGAGAGGGCCCGTTCGGGGATCCGGCGTTGGATCGTGGTGGTCCACAGGACGCCGAAGACGTCGCTCGCGATGCCGGCGCCGAACATCGCCGTGGCGATCAGCCAGACCGGGGCCCGGAGGCTGAGCAGGGTGATGGGTACGGCGCCCGAGAACGTGCAGAGCACCGCCACCAGGACAGGGCGGCTCACCCGTACCCGCGCTGCCAGGCCGGCCCCCGCGATCGTGCCCAAGGCCTGTGCGGCCACGATGACCGACCACGCCCGTGCGCCGCCGAGATGCTCTTCGGCCGTCAACGGGCCCAGCACCCCGACGTTGGCGTTGAGCGCGGCGACGACTACCGCGTACTGGGCCACGACCACCCACAGCCACTGCCGGGAGGCGAACTCGTGCCAGCCCTCCCGGAGATCGGCCCAGCCGGATGCCTTCGCGCGGGCGGGTGCCGTCACCCGAAGCCGGGACGTCAGCGCCGCGCTGACCACGAACGACCCCGCGTTCAGCGCCAGCGCCCAGCCCGCGCCGACCAGAGCCACCGTCACCCCGGACAGCGCCAGGCCCAGCAGCATCGAGCCGTTGATGCCCATCCGCAGCAGGCCGTTGGCCCGCTGGAGGCGGCTCGCGGGGACCAGCAACGGCAGGACACCGTCCAGCGCGGGCGCGAACAGGGCCGTGGCCGTGCCGGCCGCCACCGCGAACAGGCACATGGCCGGCAGGGGCGCGTGCCCGGTCAGCACCATGGCCGCAAGGCCCGCGTACGCCCCGGCACCCAGCACATCCGCCGACGCCATCAGCCGCGACCGCGACACCCGGTCCGCGATGACCCCACCGACCAGGACGAACACCAGCTGCGGCACCGCCTGACAGGCCAGCACCAGCGACAACGTGCCCGCACCCGCACCCGGCAGGGAGAGCACCGCGAACGCCAGTGCCACCCGCGCGAAGCCGTTGCCCAGCACGGAGATCACCCGCGCCCCGGCCAGCACCACGAACTGCCGATCACGCCACAGCGGCGCCCCGCCGGAAGAGTCTGTCACCGTCACGATCAGGCACCCTACGACTCCGACCTGAGTCCGGCGCGCGCCTCGCCGAGAGGTGTCGCGCCAACTCCGTTCCCGTTCCCGCGAGTTGAATCCGCGATCTTGTCATGTCCCACCCTGCCGGTGTGCCACACTTCCCCGGTGGTCGACCGCGCCTTCGCCGATCCATCGCTCGCCGCGCTCTATGACGTCCTCAATCCCTGGGGCCCGGGCGACGACTTCTATCTGAAACTGGTGATGTCCGCGTCCTCCGTGCTCGACGTCGGCTGCGGCACCGGACGCCTGCTGGCACGGGCGAGATCGGACGGGCACCGGGGCCGGCTCACGGGCCTCGATCCGGCGGCAGCCATGCTGGTACGCGCCCGCGCCGCCGAACGGGACGTCGAGTGGGTGCTCGGGGACCTGCGCAGCCGGGCGTGGGACGGGGAGTTCGACCTCGTGGTGATGACCGGGCACGCGTTCCAGGAGATCGTCACCGACGAGGAGATCCGCGCGGCACTGCGGTCGGTACGCGCGGCCCTAGGGGCAGGTGGACGGTTCGTGTTCGAGACCCGCAACCCCTCGGCGCGCGCCTGGGAGCGATGGACCCCACAGCGCCGGTACGAGATCAGCGACGCGGACGGCACCGCCGTACAGGTGTGGCACGAGGTCGAACTGCCCGTCCGCGGCGACCGGGTGACCTTCACCGAGACCTACGAAGGTGCCCGGTGGGAGGGACCCCAGGTCTGCCGGTCCACCCTGCGCTTCCTCACCCCTGACGGCCTCGCCCGCTTCCTCGCGGAGGCGGGCCTCACCGTAGTCGAGCAGTACGGCGACTGGGGGCGAGGACAACTCGCCCCCGCCAGCCCCGAGATCGTCACCGTGGCACAGGCCGCCGCCTACTGACCCTCGGCCCCCTCCTCCAGCGCCGCCAGCGCCGGGTCGAGCACGATGTCCTGGTCGCGACCCTCGATCGTCGGCTCCTCCGGGAAGTGGCAGGCCGTCAGATGGCCCTCGCGGTTGCCGGAGATCTGGATCAGCGGCGGCTCCTCGGCCGCGCACTTGTCCTGCGCCTTCCAGCAGCGGGTGCGGAACCGGCAGCCGGACGGCGGGGAGATCGGGGACGGCACGTCACCGGCCAGGCGGATGCGCTCGCGCTGGGCGCCCTCCGTCTCGTCGGAGAGGTTCACCTCGGGCACCGCGGAGAGCAGGGCGTGGGTGTAGGGGTGCCGGGGGCGGGTGTAGATGGACTCGCGGTCGCCCACCTCGATGATCTTGCCGAGGTACATCACGGCCACGCGCTGCGAGAAGTGCCGTACCACCGCCAGGTCGTGGGCGATGAACAGGAACGCGATGCCCAGTTCCGCCTGGACCTTCTGGAGCAGGTTGACCACCTGCGCCTGGATCGAGACGTCGAGCGCCGATACCGGTTCGTCCGCCACGATCAGCTTCGGCTCCAGGGCCAACGCCCTTGCCACACCGATGCGTTGACGCTGGCCGCCGGAGAACTCGTGCGGGAAGCGGTTGTAGTGCTCGGGGTTGAGGCCGACGATCTCCAGGAGTTCGCGGACCCGCTTCTCCCGGCCGCCCTCCGGCTCGATGTCGTTGATCTCCATCGGACCCGAGATGATCTTGCCGACCGTCTGCCGCGGGTTGAGCGACGAGTACGGGTCCTGGAAGATCATCTGGATCTCGGAGCGGATGGGCGCCAGTTGTTTGCGACTGGCGTGGGTGATGTCCTTGCCCCGATACGAGATCGTGCCGGCCGTCGGCTCCATGAGCCGCGTGATCAGCCGCCCGGTCGTCGACTTGCCGCAGCCCGACTCACCGACCAGACCGAAGCTCTCGCCGACGTGCACGGTCAGGTCGATGCCGTCGACCGCCTGCACGGCACCGACCGTGCGACGGATCGGGAAGCCGCCCTTGACCGGGAAGTGCTTGGTGAGACCTGCCACTTGGAGCAGGGGTTCGCCGGCCGAGTCGGCGGCGGCTTCCCGCGGGGCGGGAAGGACGAGGTCCTCTTTCATGACGTCTCCTCCTAGCCCAGTCGGGGCTTGATCTCTTCGATGAAGATGGTGCGTTTCTGCTCCGCCGTGAGATGGCACGCGGACGCCCGGTCCGGGGCGAGCAGCGGCCGTTCGGTCACGCAGCGGGTGCCGCCGACCCGGTCCTGGAAGGTGCAGCGCGGGTGGAAACGGCAGCCGGACGGCGGGGTCAGCAGCGAGGGCGGGGCGCCGGGGATCGGGTTGAGCGGCTCGTCCAGGGCCGAGTCCAGCCGCGGCATGGAGTTCAACAGGCCCCAGGTGTACGGGTGTTGCGGCGAACGCAGCACCTCGTTCACCGTGCCCCGCTCCACCGCGCCGCCCGCGTACATCACCATGATGTCGTCGGCCATGTCGGCGATCACGCCGAGGTCGTGGGTGATGAAGACGATCGCGGTGCCGAACTCCTGCTGGAGGTCCCGCAGCAGGTCGAGGATCTGCGCCTGGACGGTGACGTCGAGGGCCGTGGTCGGCTCGTCGGCGATCAGCAGGTCGGGGTCGCAGACCAGGGCCATGGCGATCATCGCGCGCTGGCGCATACCGCCGGAGAACTGGTGCGGGTAGTCCTTCGCCCGCTCCTTGGGGTTGGGGATGCCGACCTTGCCGAGCATCTCCACCGCGCGCTCCCAGGCCACCTTCTTGGAGGCCCCGGTGTGCTTCATGAAGGGTTCCGCGATCTGCCGGCCCACCGTGTAGTACGGGGAGAGCGCGGTCAGCGGGTCCTGGAAGATCATCGCGGCCTTGTTGCCGCGCACCTTCTCCAGCTCCGACTCGCGGGCGGTCGTCAACTCCTGGCCGTCCAGGAGGATCTCGCCCTCGACGGTGGTGAACTTCGGGTCGTGCAGGCCGAGGATCGTCAGGTTGGTGACGGACTTGCCGGAGCCCGACTCGCCGACGATGCCCAGCGTCCTGCCGCGCTGCACCTCGAAGGACAGCCCGTCGACGGCCTTCACGATGCCGTCCTCGGTCTTGAAGCTGACGTGCAGGTCCCGCACCGAGAGGAAGGCGCCCGCGTCGGCCGGTACGGGTGCGCCGGCTTCCTTGGTCAGAGTGGTCACGACAGTGCTCCTATTACCCGGCCTAGGACAGCCGCACGCGCGGGTCGATGAACGCGTAGCAGGCATCGACGATGATGTTGAACAGCAGGATCATGGTGGCGGAGAACAGCATCACGCCCAGCAGCAGCGGCAGGTCGCTGAAGGACACGGCGTCCACGGCGAGATGTCCCAGGCCCGGCAGACCGAAGGTGTACTCCGTGATGATGGCACCGCCGAGCAGCGAGCCGAGGTCGATGCCGAAGATGGTGACGATCGGGATCAGCGAGCCGCGCCAGGCGTAGCGGAAGAAGACGTACTTGCGGGACATGCCCTTGGCGCGGGCGGTGCGTACGTGTTCCTCCTGGAGTTGCTCGATCATCGACGAGCGCGCCATACGGGTGTACTGCGAGGCGAAGATCGTGGACAGCACCACCCACGGGATGATCAGCCCGTCGAACCAGGCGATCGGATCGGAGGTGAAGTCGACGTAGGCGGGCTTGCTGAAGAGGTGCGTCTGGTAGACGAGGATCGCCAGCGCCAGCGGGCCCAGGAAGTAGATCTGCATCGAACTGAGCACCATCGAGGAGGCAGTCACGATCTTGTCGACCAGACTGCCGCGCTTCCAGGCGGCGATCATGCCGGTGCCCAGACCCACGACGAGGAAGACCACCGCGCCACCGATGGTGAGCGAGACGGTGGTGGGCAGCCGGTCGAGCAGGGTCGACCAGACCTGGTCGTTGGTGTGGTACGAGTACCCGAAGCAAGGGGCGGGGCAAGGGCCCTGGGCGAACTCGTTGCTGCCGAAGACGAGGTTGTGCAGGAAGATCCCGTACTGCTCGGGGATCGACTTGTCGAGGCCCAGCACATGGTGGATGTTGGCCAGGCTGGTGGGGTTGCACGTCTTGCCGCACATCAGCAGCGCCGGGTCACGGGGCATTCCGAAGAACAGCAGGAACGTCACGATGCTCAACAGAAAGAGAATGACGACGGCACCGAGGAACCGGCGGAAGAGGAAGCGCAGCATGACAGGGGCAGCTCTCTGACGTCGACGGGTGGGGCGGTACCCGGTGCGCCGCCCTGTGGGGCCGCGCACCGGGTACCGGTCCGACGGTGGTTACTTGATGAAGAGACGACGGGGGTCGACGCCGCCGATCACGTCGTCGTAGACGAAGCCGCCGACCTTGGAACCGGCGATCTGGGTCTGCTTGTAGTACGCGGTCGGGACCGCGTTGACGACCTTGGTGAGCAGGTACTGGTCGACGCTCTCCCACGCGGCAGCGGCCTTGACCGGGTCGGTGATCTTGTTGATCCGGTCGATCTCGCTGTTCACGTGCGCGTCGTTGACCTGCGAGTAGTTCTGCGCGCCCTCGGCGATCCCGCGGCCGTCGTACAGCGGCGGGATGACGGTCGAGGCGGACGGCCAGTCGGCGCCCCACGCGGTGTGGAAGATGTCGAACTGGTTGTCCAGCTTGCTGACCTGGTCGTAGTAGGTCTCGGCCGGGATCTCCTGGCGCTGGACGTCGAAGCCGGCCTTCTTCAGGCCCGCCGCCATGGCGGTGGAGTACTGCTGGCCCTCGGGGGTGTTGGTGTAGCCGAAGGTCAGCTTCATGTTGAGCTTGCCGGCCTCTTCGAGCAGCTTCTTGGCCTTGGCCGGGTCACCCGCGGGCTTCTTCTTCTTGCCGAACGGGTCGAACTTCGCGTCGTAGCCGCTGACGGTCGGGCTGAGGAAGCCGCCGGCGACCTCCATGGCGTCGGTGCCGCCGAAGGCCCGGATGAACGGCGTGATCGGCAGCGCGTACGCGATGGCCTGACGGACCTTGATGTCCTTGAGCTCCGGCTTGCTCATGTTGATGTTCATCTGGCCCACGTAGGGCTGGTAGCCGGAGATCGTGCGGGACTTCATCTTCGGGTCCTTGAGCACGCTGGACAGGTTGCCCGCGTCGACCTGGTTGCTCAGGCTTATGCCGGTCTGGTCGGCGCCGCTGTCGGCCAGCAGGGCCTTGGTGGACTGCTCGAACTGCTGGTTGAACGTGAAGTCCCACTGGTTCACGTACTGGTTGCGGATCGGGTCCGTCTTCGGGTCCCAGTTGGTGTTCTTCACGAGCACCATCGACTTGCCGGACTTGAACGACTGGATCTTGTAAGGACCGGTCGTCACCGGGGCCTTGTCGTACTTCTCCTTGGTGTCGCCCTTGGCGGAGACCACGGAGTAGCCCGCCATGGCGAGCGCGTACGGCAGGTCCGGGTGCGGCGACTTGAACTTGAAGACGACGGTCTTCTCGTCCGGCGTGTCCAGGACGGTGGCGGGCAGGTGCTTGCCCTTGTAGGGGCCGTCCGGCAGCAGCTTGCGGTAGTCGGCGCCGGAGGCGTCGGCCAGCCACTGCTGGATGTAGCTCGGGCCCTGGTTGATGAAGGGCGCGAACAGCCGCTCGAAGGTCTGCCGGACGTCGGTGGAGGTGATCGGCGTGCCGTTGGCGAACTTGAGTCCGTCCTTCAGCGTGTACTTCCAGGTCTTGCCGCCGTCCGTGGTGGTACCGGAGTCGGTGGCGAGGTCGCCGACGACCTCGTGGCCCTTGCCGTCGGTGCCGGTCGCCTTGTAACCGGTCAGGCCTCTGTGGATGAGCTGCGAGAGCGCCATCTCGTCGGAGACGTAGATCTGCCCGGGGTCGAGGTGGGCGAAGCTGTCGCGCTGCAGCACCTCCATCGTGCCGCCGCTCTTGGCGCCCGCCACCGCGGCCGCGGGTCCGGTCGAGTCCGCCGCGTCGCCGAACTTGATCGACGACTGCTGGTTCTTGGCGTTCTCCTGGTCCTTCTTGTCGTTGTCGCTCGCGTCGCTGCCGCCCTTGCTGCAACCGGTGAGCACGAGTGCCCCGGCCGCGAACACTGACAAAGCGGCGTATGCGTGGCGTCCGCCCCTACTCATCACTGAAGTTTCCACCCATCTGTGTGTCACCAGTGCAATCAGGAATTACCGTGCGGTATCCGGGCGAGGACGCCCACAAACTGCCGTTCAGCGCGACGACTTGGGGTCGAAGGCGTCCCGGACAGAGTCCCCGAGCAGGTTGAACGCGACGACGAAGATGATCATCGAGACGCCGGGGAAGAACATGTAGGTGATGTCGTTCTGCTGTACGAGCTCGGTCGACGCCTTGGAGAACATCTGGCCCCAGTCGGGCGTCGGTTCGACGATCCCGACACCGAGGAACGACAGACCGGCCTCGATCGTCACGAAGTTCGGCAGCATGTAGGTGGACTGCACCAGCAGCGGAGTCACCACATTGGGCAGGATCTCCCGGCGGATGATCCGCCACGGGGAGGCCCCGCTCACCTTGGCCGCCTCGATGAACTCCCGTTCCCGCAGGGCGAGTGTGGTGCCGCGCAGGATGCGCGCGAGGCTCATCCAGCCGAGCACCCACTGCACCACGATCAGCGCGACCACCCGGACATAGGTCGGGGTCTCGTCCGTAGGACTCACGAACAACGAGACCACGACGGGCATGCTGGCGATGAAGAACAGCTGGGAGGGGAAGGCGAGCAGGAAGTCGATCACGCGGCCGATGGAGTAGTCGGTCTTGCCGCCGACGTAGCCCGCCGTCACACCGAGCAGGATGCCGGTGATGATCACGGCGAGGGTGACGGTGATCGAGATCATCAGCGAGGTGCGGATGCCGTAGATCAACTTGGTGAACACGTCGTAGCCGTTGCCGGGTTCGAGACCGAACCAGAACTCGCTGCTGATACCGCCGTTGGGCTGCACCGGCACACCCGCGCTGTCGAACAGCTCGGGGCGTTCGTCCGCGTAGACGGTGTACGGGTCCTTGCCGTACAGCTTCGCGATCAGGGGCGCGGCGAGCGCGATCACGAAGAAGAACAGCACTACACAGGCCGAGATGACGCCGGTGCGGTCCCGCTTGAAGCGGATCCACATCAGCTGGCCGGGAGAGCGGCCCACGAGTTTCTCGGCCTCGGGCTGCGCCGGAGGCTGTGGGGCGCCGTCGACGACGACCGACGTACCGCCGCCTTCAACGTCGAGAGGACTTGTCACAGTTGGCCCATTTCACAGGTGTGGGTGTGCCGAGCCGGCGACCGGCGCAGGGTGTGCGCGATCGCGGAACGGATCATGAAGAAGCGTGGGGGGAACCCCGAGGAGGCCGGAAAACCCGCAGCCGGACGCGCGTAGGCGTTGGCCCGCGTTAAACGGCCGGCAAAATCCTCAGACTGAACCGCCGTATGCGCGAGGGCAATTGGCGACGACGGACGGCGTGGCCCACCTGGTGTTCGTGACACCGCGCATGGGGCTCCTCCTCATGACTCCACGTATTCACCGAACGGGAGGGGGCACACGTCTGTCCTCCGACACCCCTGACGGAGGGTCAGACACCCCCATGGTGCTCGCGAGCCGGTGCTGTCCCCACAGCACGAGACCCATTGACCCGAGCGCTACGCGGCTAACTATCTGCCATGAGCCATGCACCGACCACTGTCTTCAAATCTCAATTCGGTCACAGCTGACGCGTACATCTTCCAAAATCTGGACAAACTGTTCGGGAGGAGAAGGCCGCGAAACGGACGTGTTACATGGGTATCGGGCGGGGATCTCCGCAATACGGACACCGGTCGCCGAAAAATCGGTTGCAAAAAGCCCGGGCGCCCCCAAGATGGAGACGCCCGGGCCCTGTTTGGCCGATAGTCGACCTTCGTCAGCCGTGCTTGGCCCGGCTCGCGGAGCGGGCACGCTCGCGGCCGTCCAGCACCACCTTGCGAATGCGAACGGACTCCGGGGTCACCTCGACGCACTCGTCGTCGCGGCAGAACTCCAGCGACTGCTCCAGCGAGAGCTTGCGCGGCGGGACGATCGCCTCGAACGAATCGGCCGAGGACGACCGCATGTTGGTGAGCTTCTTCTCCTTGGTGATGTTCACGTCCATGTCGTCGGAGCGCGAGTTCTCGCCGACGATCATGCCCTCGTACACCTCGGTGCCGGGGTCGGTGAACAGCACACCGCGCTCCTGGAGATTCGTCATCGCGAACGCGGTGACGGCACCGGCGCGGTCGGCGACCAGCGAGCCGTTGTTACGGGTGGTCAGCGTGCCGAACCACGGCTCGTGGCCCTCGTGGATGGAGTGCGCGATGCCCGTGCCGCGCGTGCCGGTCAGGAACTCGGTACGGAAGCCGATGAGCCCGCGGGAGGGCACGACGAACTCCATGCGGACCCAGCCCGAGCCGTGGTTGGACATGTTGTCCATCCGGCCCTTGCGGACGCCCATGAGCTGCGTGACCGCGCCCATGTGCTCCTCGGGCACGTCGATCGTCATGCGCTCGACCGGCTCGTAGACCTTGCCCTCGACGTCCTTGGTGACGACCTGGGGCTTGCCGACGGTCAGTTCGTAGCCCTCGCGGCGCATCTGCTCCACCAGGATGGCCAGCGCCAGCTCACCGCGGCCCTGCACCTCCCAGGCGTCGGGGCGCTCGGTGTCGAACACGCGGAGCGAGACGTTGCCGATCAGCTCGCGGTCCAGGCGGTCCTTGACCTGACGGGCGGTGACCTTGCGGTCCTTGACCGCGGCCTTCGCGGAGGCGCCCTTGCCGGTGCCGCCGCGGCCGACCAGCGGCGAGGTGTTGGTGCCGATGGTCATCGAGATCGCCGGCTCGTCGACCGTGATCAGCGGCAGCGGGATCGGGTTCTCGGGGTCGGCGAGCGTCTCGCCGATCATGATGTCCGGGATACCGGCCACGGCGCAGATGTCACCGGGGCCCGCCATCTCGGCCGGCTTGCGGGTGAGCGCCTCGGTCATCAGCAGCTCGGTGATGCGCACGCTGGACATCGTGCCGTCGCGCTTGATCCACGTGACGGTCTGGCCCTTGCGCAGCTCGCCCTGCTCGACCCGGAGCAGCGCGATACGGCCGAGGAAGTTGTCGGCGTCCAGGTTGGTGACGTGCGCCTGGAGCGGGGCCGCCTCGTCGAACTGGGGGGCCGGGACGTGCGCCAGGATCGTGGAGAAGAAGGGCTCCAGGCTGTCGCTGTCCTGCGGGACCGTGCCGTCCTCGGGCTTGGTCAGCGAGGCCACGCCGTCACGCGCACACGCGTAGACGATGGGGAACTCGATCTGCTCCTCGTCCGCGTCCAGGTCCAGGAAGAGGTCGTAGGTCTCGTTGACGACCTCGTCGATCCGGGAGTCGGGGCGGTCGGTCTTGTTGATGCACAGGATGACCGGCAGCCGCTGCTGGAGCGCCTTGCGCAGCACGAAACGGGTCTGCGGCAGCGGGCCCTCGGAGGCGTCGACGAGCAGCACCACCGCGTCCACCATCGACAGACCGCGCTCGACCTCGCCGCCGAAGTCGGCGTGGCCCGGGGTGTCGATGATGTTGATGGTGATGACATCGCTGCCATCCTTCGGGTGGTACTTGACGGCCGTGTTCTTGGCCAGGATCGTGATGCCCTTCTCACGCTCCAGGTCGTTCGAGTCCATCATGCGGTCGTCGAGCGACTCGGCGGCATGCGCGGCGAAGGCACCGGCCTGCTTGAGCATGGCGTCGACCAGGGTGGTCTTGCCATGGTCGACGTGGGCGACGATGGCTACGTTGCGGATGTCGTGGCGCGTGGCCATGGTGTGGCGTTCTCCCGGAGTGTGAGGAAGGCCTACGCGTACATCTGTGTTACGCGGACCCTGCCGGGCTGGACACGCCACGGCCTCACCCCATCCTACGGGCCCCAGCCAGGCGCGGCCTCCGCGGGCCGCTGCGCGGACCGCTCCGCGGGTTCGGCGGCCCCTGTTCCCCGCCCTCCGTACGCAGGCCGCCGCCCCGCTGGAACGCGGGGCGGCGGCCTTGGTCACATTCGTCGGACGCGTACAGGCTCCAGTCCTTGTCCGGGGTGGCCCTAGTCCTTGTCCGGGCTCGCCGAGGGGCGCTTCGCGCCCTTCCTCAGGAAGCCCATGTCCTCGTAGACCGGGGTCTGGAAGCCGAAGGCGCCGGCGTTGACCAGGTCCTTCCTGCTCGCCGTGAGCTGGGGGCGCTGGTAGAGCGGGATCGAGCCGGCGGCGGCCCAGATGCGGGAGTCGGCCTTGCGCAGCAGGTCGGCGCTCTCACCGCCGTCCAGCGTGCCGACGGCCTGGTCGAAGAGCTGGTCGACCTGGTCGGTGCCGACCCGGGTGTAGTTCTGCTCGACGTTGAGCGACCCGTCGGCGGCCGGCACCGGCTTGGCGTACACGGGCCGGGCGTCGGTGGCGGGGAAGGCGGAGGCGGGCCAGGAGTACAGCGCGAGGTCGTACTGACCGGACGCGATGTGGTCCTTGAAGTAGCTGTCGTCGGAGACCTTGATGATCTCGGTCCGGATGCCGACCCGGTCCAGCATCGCGCTGATCCGGTCCGCGACCGTGCGCAGGGTCGCCGAGCCCTCCCCTGACGGGAGCACGAAGCGGAGCGCGAGCGGCTTGCCGTTCTTGGCCAGCGGCGCCGCCGCGGCACCCGGCGCGGGGGTGCCCTTGGGGGCGTACGCCCCGGGTGCGCCGCCCTGCTTCACCTGCTTCTCGGCGTACTGCTTGCCGTCGGCGAGGTGCGTGCCGCCCTTGTCCCCGCCGCTCTTCTTCTCGTGCGCGCCCTGATGGTCCTTGGGGTCGGCCCTGCGCTCCCACTCGGGTTCCTGGGGCGCCTTGTCGTCCTCGCCGACGATGTACGTGCCCTCGTCGCCGCCCGCGGACTCGTCGTCGGCCTTCTTGCCCTCGGGCCCGGCGCCCTTCTCCCCCTTCTTCTTCTCTTCCTTCAGAGGCCCGCCGGACACCCACCCGGCATCCGCGAGCAGCGCCTGCGCCTCGCCCGTGTCCTGCCCGCCGAGCGCGCCACTGTTGTCGGCGTAGGCGGCCTGCCCGGACAGCGCGAGGTGACTGCCGACCGGAACCGCGGGCAGCCCCAACGGCCCGAGAACGGCCTTGGCGAGCGCCTTCCGGTCCAGGGCCCGGGCCACGGCCCGGCGCACCCGCTCATCGGCGAGCGGCCCTTCGGAACCGTTGAGGGCGAGCTGGGTGAAGGCGGGCTCCAGCGACTTGCGGACCTCGAAGCCGCGCAACGCCTCCTGCTGCTTCTCGTACTTGGCGCCCTTCTTGCCCTGCTTCTTCAGCTGCTTCAGGGACTTCGCGGCGGCCCGCCCGGAGCCGGGCTCCGCCATCGGCGAGGCCCCCTGCAACGGCGTGTTCGTGCCCCCGGTCCGCCCCGCCAGGTTGATCCGGTCGGCCGCCGAGGGGTCGATCTCGGCCAGGTCGATCTTCCCGTCGGCCAGCGCGGCGGCCCGCTCGTCCCGCGGTACGGCCTTCAGGACGATCTCGGAGAGCTTGGCGGGGTGGCCCCACCAGCGCGGATTACGGGCGAGGGTGACCTGGTCGTCCTTGCGGTCGACCTTCTTGACGACGAAGGGCCCGGCCGTGACCTTGAGCTTCCTGCGCGCCCCGTCGTTGAACGAGTCCGGGGTACCCATGACGCCCTTGGGGTACAGCGGCGAGAACAGCGACTTCCAGTCGGCGTACGCCCGCCCGAAGGTGACCCTGACCTCCAGGTCGTTGGCCCCGCGCTCGATCTTCTCGATGCGCTCGTACCCGGCGTTGCGGGCTGTCCAGTACGCACTGTCCTTCCCTGCCAGGGCGCGCCACTGCGCGGCGAAGTCGGCGGCCCCGATCTCCCGGCCGTCGCTCCACACCGCCTGCTGGTTCAGCTTGTACAGCACGACCTGCTTGGGCTCGGTCTCGACGACCTTGGCGGACTCCAGGTAGTCGCCGTCCACCTGCGGACGCCCGTCCGCGTCCAGCCGGTACATGCTCGGCAGCGTCGCCTGCGCGATCCGCCCGGTGACCGGGTCGGCGTCCGACTGGAACGTGTTCAGCGTCTCCGGTACGTCGTCCACGGCCCACCGCAGCGTGCCGCCGTCGGCGACCAGCTCGCGGCCCGCCGGCGCGATCTCCTGCCCGGCGAGCGGCTTGCCCGCCGAGTCCTCGGAACTGCACCCGGCGACCGCCGGCACCGCGAGCACGCCCGCGGTAAGGAAGGCGACCGAGCGCATGACCGCGCGCAGTCCGACGCCGTCGTGGGCCATCTCGTCTACCTCCGGGAGTGGGCCGCCGCAAACGATCACATTTGGCGGTATATGGAGCTGATCAGATCTATGCCGCCACTGAAGAGGAAAGGGTTCGGCAGACCGGGCCGACACGGCGAGAAGCCCCCGGAACCCCACCCATGCGGCGCAACGGCTCTGATCCTGGGGGTCTGTTCCTGCGGCCCTGTGCCGACGGCTCTGTGGGTCGCCGGTCCATGCAACTTCCAGCCCGTCCGGCGTTTGAGGACGAGGCCCCTGGGCCGACGGGGGTCTGGGGGCGCAGCCCCCAGGGACGCACGCCCCCACCGCACCCGCACAAGACAACGCACCGAACCCAATACGTGCACACCGCTTCCCACCGAGAGGTGTGACGCGCAACACTCGCAGGCGCATGAACGTTTACGTCCAGGGCACAGCCGCCCGCGGAAGTGAGGAAACGTCATGTCCGTGCACGACGAACTGACGCATGTCCAGCGCAGTCTCGACGAGCTGTTCCGGTCGGTAGGCCGACTGGAGAAGCAGCTCGGCACAGCAGGCCTGGAGATGCGGCGCGTCCGCGCCGACGCCAACCACCTGCGCGAGAGCGTCGCCCTGCTGCGCGACGCCGCCTCCGCCCCGACCGCACCCAAGCGCCCCGATCTCCTCCCCATGTCCGACGCCCCGTACGACAACAGCCTGTGGACGGACTCGGACGACGAGGGACTCGGCGCCCGCGACCGCCGAGCCCCCTGAACCCGACCGGAGTCATGAGTTGGCCACTGGTACGGAACCCCATCCGAACAGCGGCGGCGTACGCACCGGTACGCGCGCCGCGATCGACGCGAACCACCTGCGCACCGACCGGTGGTGGCTGGCCCCCGCCGTCACCGCCGCGGGACTGCTGGCGTTCATCGTGTACTCGACGTGGCGGGCCTTCGCCGACACGAACTACTACTCGGCGCCGTACGTCTCGCCGTTCTACTCGCCCTGTCTGGCCGACCGCTGCGCGACCATGCACAACGGCCCCAACGCGGATCTCTTCGGCAGCTGGTGGGGCATCTCGCCCGCGATCATCATCCTGATCTTCCCGCTGGGCTTCCGACTGACCTGCTACTACTACCGCAAGGCCTACTACCGGGGCTTCTGGGCGTCCCCGCCGGCCTGCGCGGTGGCCGAGCCGCACAAGAAGTACTCGGGCGAGACGCGCTTCCCGCTGATCCTGCAGAACGTCCACCGGTACTTCTTCTACGCGGCCCTGCTGGTCGCGGGCACGCTCACCTACGACACCGTGCTGACCTTCCGGGACGAGCACTACAACTGGGGCCACATGGGCCTGGGCACCGTCGTCTTCCTGGCCAACATCGTGCTGATCTGGGCGTACACGCTGTCCTGCCACTCCTGCCGGCACATCGTCGGCGGCAAGCTCAAGCACTTCTCCAAGCATCCCGTGCGCTACAAGGCGTGGAAGTTCGTGGGGAAGCTGAACAACCGTCATATGCAGCTCGCCTGGGCGTCGTTGATCAGCGTGGCAGCTGCCGATTTCTACGTGTACCTGGTCGCCTCCGGCGCTTTCGATGATCCGAGGTTCTTCTGATGTCCGTGGTCGACCGACAGGAGTGGGACGTCGTCGTGGTCGGCGCCGGTGGCGCTGGCCTGCGGGCCGCCATCGAGGCGCGCGAGCGCGGCGCCCGTACGGCCGTGATCTGCAAGTCGCTGTTCGGCAAGGCGCACACGGTGATGGCCGAGGGCGGCATCGCGGCGGCGATGGGCAACGTCAACTCCGGTGACAACTGGGAGGTCCACTTCCGCGACACCATGCGCGGCGGCAAGTTCCTCAACCAGTGGCGGATGGCGGAGCTGCACGCGGGCGAAGCCCCGGACCGCGTATGGGAGTTGGAGACCTGGGGCGCGCTCTTCGACCGCACGAAGGACGGCCGCATCTCGCAGCGCAACTTCGGCGGCCACGAGTACCCGCGTCTCGCGCACGTCGGCGACCGCACCGGCCTGGAGCTGATCCGCACCCTCCAGCAGAAGATCGTCTCCCTCCAGCAGGAGGACTTCCGCGAGACCGGCGACTACGAGTCCCGCCTGAAGGTCTTTCAGGAGTGCACGATCACAAGAGTGTTGAAAGAAGGCAACCGCGTCTCCGGAGTCTTCGGCTACGAGCGCGAGTCCGGCCGCTTCTTCGTCATCGAGGCGCCCTCCGTGGTGATCGCGACCGGCGGCATCGGCAAGTCGTTCAAGGTGACGTCGAACTCGTGGGAGTACACGGGCGACGGCCACGCCCTGGCGCTGCTCGCCGGAGCGCCCCTGCTCAACATGGAGTTCGTGCAGTTCCACCCCACGGGCATGGTCTGGCCGCCGTCGGTGAAGGGCATCCTGGTCACCGAGTCGGTCCGCGGCGACGGCGGGGTGCTGCGCAACTCCGACGGAAAACGCTTCATGTTCGACTACATCCCCGACGTCTTCAAGGAGAAATACGCCCAGTCCGAGGAGGAGGGCGACCGCTGGTACGAGGACCCGGACCACAACCGGCGCCCACCGGAACTGCTCCCCCGTGACGAGGTCGCCCGCGCGATCAACTCCGAGGTGAAGGCGGGCCGCGGCTCCCCGCACGGCGGTGTCTTCCTGGACGTCTCCACCCGCATGCCGGCCGAGGTCATCCGGCGCCGACTGCCGTCCATGTACCACCAGTTCAAGGAGCTGGCGGACGTCGACATCACGGCGGAGGCGATGGAGGTCGGGCCCACCTGTCACTACGTGATGGGCGGCATCGCGGTCGAGTCCGACACGGCCGCCGCGCGCGGGGTGCCGGGGCTGTTCGCGGCCGGCGAGGTGGCCGGCGGCATGCACGGCTCCAACCGGCTGGGCGGCAACTCCCTCTCCGACCTGCTGGTGTTCGGCCGTCGCGCCGGCTGGCACGCGGCCGAGTACGCGGCGGGCCTGACGGACGCGCGCCCACCGGTGGACGAGGAGCAGATCGACAACGCGGCCGCGGAGGCCCTGCGCCCCTTCTCCGCCGAGGGCCCCGCGCCCGGCGCGGACGACGGACGCCCGCCGGAGAACCCGTACACCCTGCACCAGGAGCTCCAGCAGGCCATGAACGACCTGGTCGGCATCATCCGCCGCGAGGCCGAGATGGAGCAGGCGCTGGAGAAACTGGCGGATCTCCGGGTACGGGCCCGGCGGGCCGGCGTCGAGGGGCACCGGCAGTTCAACCCCGGCTGGCACCTCTCCCTGGACCTGCGCAACATGCTGCTGGTCAGCGAGTGCGTGGCCCGCGCCGCGCTGGAGCGCACGGAGTCGCGCGGCGGCCACACCCGCGAGGACCACCCCGCGATGGACCGCAAGTGGCGCAACATCAACCTCCTGTGCGCGCTCACCGACCCCACGGGCGGCCTGGTCGAGACGGACCCCGTCAGCGGCCAGATCACCCTCACCCGCGAGACCACCGAACCCATCCGCGCCGACCTGCTCGCCCTCTTCGAGAAAGAGGAGCTGGTCAAGTACCTCGCCGAAGAGGAGTTCTACGAGTGAGCAGCTATGAGGCCGCCTTCAAGGTGTGGCGCGGTGACGTCAAGGGCGGGGGCCTGGAGGACTTCAAGATCGAGGTCAACGACGGTGAGGTGGTGCTCGACATCATCCACCGGCTCCAGGCCACTCAGACCCCCGACCTCGCCGTGCGCTGGAACTGCAAGGCGGGCAAGTGCGGTTCGTGCTCCGCGGAGATCAACGGGCGTCCGCGGCTGATGTGCATGACCCGGATGTCGGTCTTCACGCGGGACGAGACGATCACGGTGACGCCCCTGCGCGCCTTCCCGGTCATCCGCGACCTGGTCACGGACGTCGGCTTCAACTACCAGAAGGCCAGGGAGGTTCCGTCCTTCGTACCGCCCGCCGAGCTCGGTCCCGGTGAGTACCGCATGTTCCAGGAGGACGTGGACCGCTCGCAGGAGTTCCGCAAGTGCATCGAGTGCTTCCTGTGCCAGGACACCTGCCATGTGGTCCGCGACCACGAGGAGAACAAGACGGCGTTCGCGGGACCCCGATTCCTCATGCGGGTCGCGGAGTTGGACATGCACCCGCTGGACGCGGCCGAGTCCACCGGTCTGGACCGCAAGGCCACCGCCCAGGAGGAACACGGCCTCGGCTACTGCAACATCACCAAGTGCTGCTCCGAGGTCTGCCCCGAGGGCATCCACATCACGGACAACGCCCTGATCCCCTTGAAGGAAAGGGCGGTCGACCGCAAGTACGACCCTCTGGTGTGGCTGGGCTCGAAGATCAGGAGGCGCCCGGCAGAGGGCTGAGCACTACGGGTACACACGGCTCAGGACGTGTGTACCCAGTCCTTCCGGTAGGCCGTCCAGTCGTCTTCCGTGGCGGCGAAGTCGACGTACAGGGCCACGCCGAAGCGGGCGCGGTCGGCGTCCGTGCGGGTCAGGCCGAGGCGGACGCCCCGAACGGCGGCGGGGACCGTCTCGGCGGCGGCGCGGTGGCCGAACTTGTTCTCGTGGAAGAACGGCAGGCCCATCAGCAGGTCGGTGGAGTCCGGGGTCACTTCGAGGGCGAGCGAGGTCTGCTGGGCGACGTAACCGCCGTACAGGCTCTCCAACGGCTGCGAGGTGTCGTACGACATCACCGCGATCTGGTCGACGCGGCGCGCGACCTGTCCGAAGTACGCCTGCGACCACCACTTGGGGTGTCCGGTGAGCGTGCCGGCGACGCTGTGCAGTGCGGGGAGCGGGTCGATCTGGTGGGCGGCGACGGAGAGCGGGACGCCGGCGGCCGTGGTGACCCGGTGCAGTTCGTCGAGGAGGGCGAGGTAGTCGCGGTCGCCGGAGTGCAGGGGTTCCAGGTCGAAGTGGGCGCCGTCGAAGCCTGCGGCCAGGATCTGCCGGGTGGAGGCGACGACGGCCGCCCTGGTCGCCGCGCGGCCCAGGCGCAGCCCGTCGGGTGACTCGGTGGCGAGTTCGTCGCCGAGCCAGGCCTGTACGCGGATGCCGGGTGCGGCGGCATGCACGGCCTTGATCAGCCAACGCGCCTTGGGATAAAGGGATTTGGGGAGCGTGCCGTCGTGCTCCAGCGGCCCGGCATGGACGTACAGGTCTCGGATGCCGGTGCCTCCCAGGCGGCGGGCGAGGGCGGCGACGTCCGCGTCCGTCTTCCGGCCGTCGACCCAGGCGTGGCCGAGCCAGATCGCGTCACGGTACCGGGTGTACGTGCCGCTCGCCGGGTCGCCGGCGTAGTTGAGACGGAGGGCGGTCCCGGCGGCGAGGACGGGGAGGAGGAGGGCCAGGAGCAGGGCGAGGGCGAGAAGGCGAAGGCGGCGGTGCCGTGGCCTGCGCGGCCTCTCGGGCGCGGCAGACCCCTCGTCCTCGCCGGCGCCCTCGACGGACTCGTCCTTCTCTTCCTGTTCCTGCACGCGTCCCCCTCGGTCCTCGGCCCCACCCTTGCCCCACCCCGGTCGCGCGCCCGCATTCCTGCTCATACGCTCCGAAATGTGACGTCATCCTTGATTCGGGGTCGGCCGCGGCGGGCCGGGCGGGCCCACATATCCGTGCGGGTGGTGCACACCCTGGTGGGCGGTCTCGCCGGCGTGGTGTGGCTGGTGCTGCCGGGGATGACGATCAACGCGGCCGCTCCGGTTCCGGCGGCCCGCACGACCCAGGACACGGCGACGGCGAGCAAGACCGCGACCGCCGCGCAGGAGGAGGACGAGAAGTCCACCGTGGACCTGGTGCTGCCGCTCGTCGCCGTGGGAGCCGCGATCGTGCTCGCCGGGTACGGATACGTACGGCGCACCCGCCGGGCGAAGACCCGGACCACCCCCGCACGAATATCCGCCCTCCCCTCCCCCACCGAACCCCCGCTCCCCGAACTCGACGAGCGCGCAAGGGTGTTGCTCACCGAGGCCGACGACTGGGTGCGCACCAGCCGGGAGGAACTCGGCTTCGCGACGGCACGGTTCGGAGAGGCGGCTACCGAACCCTTCACGAAGGTGCTGCGGGACGCCGAGGCGGAACTCTCGGCCGCGTTCCGCATGCGCGGGCAGTACGACGACGGCGTACCGGAGGACGGGACGGCCCGGCGCCACGCGCTCGCGGGCATCGTCGGGCGATGCCAGGAGGCGGGGCGGGTGCTGGACGCCGAGACCCCTGCCTTCGACCGGTTGCGGGGCCTGGAGCGGGGCGTGGGCGAGAGCCTGGCGATCGCGGAGACCCGGTTCCGGGAACTGGCAGGCCGCACCGGCACCACGGAGACGACACTCACGGAACTCGCCGACCGGTACGGCCCGGCCGCGGTCGACCGTGTCACGGGCTATGTCGAACACGCCAAGGACCGCCTCGTCTTCACCACCTCCCGCCTCAACGAGTCCCGCCAGTCGGCCGACCGGGGCGAGAGCCGGCGCGCGATCCGCCACCTGCGCGAGGCCGAGGGCGCGGTGACGCAGGCGGCCGAGTTCATCGACACCGTCGACCACCTGGCCACCGACCTGACGAGAGCCGACGGCTTGCTCCCGACGACCCTGACGGGCGCGGAGGCGGAACTGACGGAGGCACGGGGCGCTGCACAGGAAGCGACGGTCAAAGAAGGTCGGGCAGCGCGAGTGCTCCCCTCCGAGCTCCACGCCCGTCTCTCCCGGGCCGACCTCGTCCTGGCCGCCGTACGGGAAGAGGTGACCGGTGGGCCGTACGACCCGCTCGACGCGCTGCGGAGGGTCGTGGGGGCGGTGGTGCCGGTCGTCGGTGGGCGGGGCGGGGTGCTGGGGGTGGCCGCGTCGCTCGTGGCGGGGGCGAGTGTGCGCGGTGCGGACGGTTTCGTCTCGACGCATCGAGGTGTCGTCGGCGTCGACGCCCGGACGCGGCTCGCGGCGGCGGTACGGCTCCTCGGCGCGGACCCGCTCGCCGCCGACGCCCTGGCCCGCGAGGCCCGTGCGCTCGCGGAGCGGGACGTACGGGCGCACGGCAATCCGGTCGCGGGCGCGGCCGAACACGCGAGCGGCCTCGCGGGGGCGGTCCTCGGCGAGGTGCTGCTGGCCGGGGGCACGCCCCCGAGCTTCGGCGGGCCGCGCACCAGGGCCCGGCACACCGACGGCGACTCCTGAGCCCGCCCCTCTTGCCGCCCTGCTGCCCGTCCCTCAGAACAGGCTCAGCAACGCCTCCGCCGGATCCGTCAGGCCCGTCTCCCCGTCCGGCAGCGGGAGTTCGAACCACACCGTCTTGCCGCGAGGCGTCCGGCGCGAACCCCAGGCCGCGCTCAGCAGACCGACCAGTTGGAGGCCCCGGCCGCCCTCGTCCGTGTCGCGGGCGCGGCGGCGGCGGGGCTGGACCAGGCCGGAGTCCCAGACCTCGCAGACGAGGGTGCGGTCGAGGAGGAGCCGGAGTCTGATGTCACCCTCGCCGTAGCGGAGGGCGTTGGTGACCAGTTCACTGACCAGGAGTTCCGTGGTGTCGACCAGGGGTTCCAGGTCCCAGGTCAGGAGCTGGCCGCGGGCGTACTCGCGGGCCTTGCCGACGCTGCGGGGCTCGCGCGGGAGGGTCCAGTCGCCGACCGAGTCGGCGGGCAGGCCTTGGACGCGGGCCATGAGGAGGGCGATGTCGTCCTCGCCGTGGTGGCTGTCGAGGGTGTTGAGGACGTGGTCGCAGACGTCCTCCAGCGGGAGGGTGGGGTCGGTGAGCGCGCCGACGAACGCCTGGAGGCCCTCGTCGAGAGGGTGGTCGCGGGACTCGACCAGTCCATCCGTGTAGAGCGCGAGCAGCGCGCCCTCGGGCAGTTCGACCTCCACCTCCTCGAACGGCTCCCCGCCCACCCCGAGCGGCATCCCCGGCGGCACGTCGAGCATCAGCGCGTCCTCGCCGGGCTCGACCAGGACGGGCGGCAGATGGCCCGCGTTGGCGAAGGTGCAGCGGCGGGTGACGGAGTCGTAGACGGCGTAGACACAGGTCGCGAGGTACACCTCGGAGAGGTCGGCCTCGCGGGGGCGGCGCGCGGCGCGCGTGGCCTGCTGGACACCGCCGGGGGCGCCGAGGCCGCGGGCGATCTCGTCCAACGCGCTGAGGACTTCCGCCGGTTCGAGGTCGAGCAGGGCCAGCGTGCGGACGGCGGACCGGAGTTCACCCATCGCCACCGCAGCGCGCAGCCCGCGGCCCATGACGTCACCGACCACCAACGCCGTGCGGTGCCCGGGCAGTTCGATGACGTCGAACCAGTCGCCGCCGACCTCGCTGGGCCGGTCGGCGGAGGAGTTGCCGGGCAGATAGCGACAGGCGATGTCGAGGCCGGAGGCGACCGGGTCGCCGGGCGGCAGCAGAGACCGTTGCAGTATCAACGCCCGCTCGTGCTCCCGCCGGTACAGCCGCGCGTTGTCGATACAGACCGCGGCCCGCGCGGCCAGTTCCACGGCGAGATCCCGGTCCCGGTCCCCGAACGGCTCGCTCCCCTTGGTCCGCGCGAACTGCGCGAGTCCTACGACGGTGTCGTGGGCGACCATCGGCACGGCCAGCGTGGACTGGACGAGGCCGCCCTCCTCGGGCGGGATGCTCTGCGTGCGGGCGGTGCGCAGGGCGTCCGCGCACAGCGAGTTGAACGAGAAGTGGTGCACGGCGCCGACCGCGACGGGGTCGCCCGAGCCGGGCAACGGCGCGTCCGAGACGGCGCTGGCGAAGGCGACCCGGCGCAGCTCCGCGCTGCCGTCGGCGAGGCCCGGCGGGGTCTCGTCGCCGGCCAGCAGCCCCTGGTAGAGGTCGACGGTGGCGAGGTCGCAGAAGCCGGGGACGACGACGTCGAGGAGTTCGCGGGCCGTGGTCTCCAGGTCGAGGGAGTTGCCGATGCGGGCGCCGGCCTCGTTCAGAAGGGCGAGATTGCGCCGTGCTGCGGCCGCTTCCCGGGCCGCCGCACGGCGGGCGGTGATGTCGGTTCCGAGCCAGGCGATGCCGATGGGGCGGCCGCTGCCGCTGTGCACGCGGTAGAGGTTGATGGACCAGTGCCGGCGCTCGTCGGAGCCCGGCAGAAAGCCGGTGACGTGCATGTCCGTGATGGAGTCGCCGGTCTCCAGGACCCGGCGCAGGGTCGCGGTGACCCGCTCGGCCTCGGGGCGCGGCAGATAGTCGGACACGCCCATGCCGCGGTGGTCGTCGGGCGTACCGCCGAAGAGGCTGGCGAACCGCATGTTGGCGCGGCGGACCCGCAGGTCCGGGTCGATGAGCAGAAACCCGAAAGGAGATTGGCCGAAAATCGCCTGCGAGGCGGCGAGGTCGGTCTCGATGCTGCGCAGAGTACGCACGTCCACGACGATGCAGACGGCGGCCTTCTCGCCCTCCTCGGTCCGCGTCGGCATGACGTAGACCTCGGCGAGGCCCTCCCGTCCGCCCTCGCCGTCGGCCGTCTCCGGCACCCGGAAGGGGACCACTCCGGTCCACTCGCGCCCGTCGAGGATCTCGGCCATCTTCCGCTGGCCCTGCTCGCGCAGGTCGGAGTCGATGAACGCCTCGATGGGGTCCATGCCGACGGCGTGCTCGGCGGGGATCCCGAAGAGCTGCTCGGCGCGCAGGCTCCACTGGTCGACCAGCC
>NZ_JBSFLV010000084.1:0-42639 GCF_053599215.1 Streptomyces sp. NPDC001002
CTCGCTGGGCTCATAACCCAGAGGTCGCAGGTTCAAATCCTGTCCCCGCTACTGAAGGCCGAAGGCCCGGATCCCTTAGGATCCGGGCCTTCGGTGTGTTCACGGCAGGTGGCCCACCGCCTCCTCGTACAGCGACCGGTCCACCGTCCTCGACTCGGGCAGTGGATCCCCCGTCTCGACGCCCTGTGCCCGGTAGGCGGACTGGAGGCGGGTCGTGGTGCCCTCGCGGATCTCCCAGTCCATGCGGAGCGACGGGGTGGACTTCAGGACCGCCTCGTCGGTCTTCAGGAGCTTCGCGAGATACGCGACGAAACTCGCGTCCTGCTTGTAGTCGCTCGCGAAGTACGTGTTCACCGTGCGGATGTACGCCCGCAGCAGGGCCACCCCGGCGTCCACGTCGTCGTTCAGCAGGCTGCGGCCGTACAGCATGCCCCCGAGGGGCTCGCCGAGCGGCTGGCCGCCCAGGAAGGCGTATCCGGGCTTTCCGTCGACCTTGCGCCAGATCGGGTCGAGCAGCCAGGCCGAGTCGACACCGCCGTTCTGCAGTGCGGTGAGGACGTCGGCGGAGCCGAGTTGGCGGTACTGGATCTTGTCGAGGCCGCCGCCGTGCCGCTCCAGGGTCTTCTCCATGGGGTACGCGATCACGGAGCCCTTGCCGATCATCGTGCCGAGGCTGCGGCCCGCGAGCCGGACCTGGGCCGCCGTCTCGCCGCCCTTCAGCCGCGCCCACAGCCCGCTCCTCGACTTCGCGGCGGGCGAGAAGTTCCCCGCGACCCACTTGATGTCGAAGCCGCCCTTGACGCCGTTCATGACGGCCGCCTCCGGCGCGGCCCACATCGCGTCGATGTCCCCCTTGGCCAGCAGCGGCAGCGCGTCCGGCGTCGGCAGGACCTTCAGCGTGACGTCCAGGCCCTCCTTCTTGAACTCGCCCTTGTCCAGGGCGACTTCCAGGGGCGCCACGTACTCGGCGCTCAGCGTGCCCGTCGCGATCGTCAGCTTCCGCGTCTTGGCGAGGGGTTGGGGACCGGGTGCCAGCGGCATGCAGCGGGCCGGCAGCCGGTCGGCCGCGAGGTTCGCCGGGTCCGTCCAGGACGTCTTGCCGCACCCGTCGACGGGCTGGATGGTGCGCCCGCCCCGGCCCGCCGTCGCCCCGGCGTCGTCCGAGTACGGCGTCGACGAGCAGGCCGCCGACGCGAGCAGCGCGGCCACGGCCGCCGTCACACCGTAGGCACGCCCGCGACCGTGCCAGCCGTACTCATGCCTTCTCATGACTGTCCCCTTCCCCGGTCCCGAGGTGCCCATGGCGTCAGCAACCGGCCCGCGATCCGCACCAGTTCGGAGAAGAGCACCCCGAGGACGGCCACGCAGACGATGCCGACGAACATCACGTCGTTCTGGAACAGCGCGCGCGAGTCGAAGATCAGGTGGCCCAGGCCGTCGTTCGCCGCGATCTGCTCCGAGGCGACGATGACCAGGACCGCCACGCCCGCCGCGATCCGCGCGCCGACCAGGACCGACGGCAGCGAGGCCGGCAGCAGGACGTGCCGGAACATCTGCCAGGGCGAGGCGCCGAAGACCCGGCCCGCGTCGAGGTGGCCGGACGGGATCGCGATCACCGCGGACATCGTGGAGATCCAGACGAAGAAGAACACCGTCGCCGCGACCAGCGCCACCTGCGGGCCCTCGCCGAGGCCGAACATGTTCAGGAAGACCGGCAGCAGCGCCAGTTTCGGGACGACGTACAGGGCGTCCAGAAGGGGCTCAAGTGCCGCTCTGATCAGGGGCAGTGAGCCCATCAGGAGGCCCAGGGCGTAGCCCGCCGCGGTGCCGATCGCGTAGCCGCCCAGCACGCGCTTCAGGGTCGCCCACACGTCCGGCCACAGGTCGCCGGCGGCGGCCCGGTCCCAGCCGTCGGCCAGGATCGTGGAGGGCGCGGGGTAGACGCGGGCGTCGATCCACCGCTGATCCGCGGCCAGTTGCCACCACAGGATCAGGACGAGGGGTACGGCCACCGCCAGCGACAGCTCAAGTGCCCGCCTGCGGCGGTGGGTTCGTACGGGGTGGAGTTCCTCGGGGCCCGGGCGGCGGACCAGGACCGATTCCGGCTGCCTGCCGGGGGCGATCGTCGTCATGCCGGCACCGCCTCCTTCCGCAGCAGCTCCCACAGTTGGCTCTTCAGCGCCGTGAACTCGGGGGCCGAGCGGATGTCGCCGGTGCGTGGGCGGGGGAAGGGCGGGCGGTGTTCGGCGATGATCCGGCCCGGGCGGGCCGACATCACCAGGACGCGGTCGCCGAGGACGATCGCCTCCTCCAGGCTGTGGGTGATGAACAGCGTGGTGGTGCGCAGCGCTTGGGTGATCTCCAGCAGCTCGTCCTGGAGGATCATGCGGAGTTGGGCGTCCAGGGCGGCGAACGGCTCGTCCATCAGCAGGAGTTCGGGCTCGACGGCGAGGGCCCGGGCGATCGCCACGCGCTGGCGCATACCGCCGGAGAGCGTCGCCGGGTAGGCGTCGGCGAACTCCGCGAGGCCCATGCGGGCCAGCCAGTCGGCCGCGCGGGCGTTCGCCTCCCGGCGCGGGACGCGCTGGACGTCGAGGCCGAAGCGGACGTTGGCCTGGACCGTCTTCCAGTCGTAGATGCCGTAGTCCTGGAAGATCATCGCCGCCGGGCGGGCGGAGGAGGCGCGGATCGACAGCGTGCCGGTGCTCGGGCGCAGCAGGCCCGCAGCGATCCGCAGCAGCGTGGACTTGCCGCAGCCGGAGGGGCCCACGACACAGACGAACTCGCCCAGGGCGACGGTGAGTTCGAGCGGGCCGAGGGCGTCGACGGTGTGCGGGGCGCGGCCGAAGACGCGGGTCAGTTCGGTGGCGTGGAGTTTGGGGTGCGGGTCTCCCACGGTTGCTCCTTGCGGAGTTCGTTGCGGAGTGGAGGGTGACGGAGTGGAGGGTGCCGCAAGACGATATGACGGACCGTCAGATTGAGGAAGCCTGTAGGCGGCAACTGAAGGCCCGCGCACGGCGGAAGGTTGCCCGCACGCAGTGCGAAGCCCCGGCATCCATGGAGGGTGCCGGGGCTTCGAGGAGGCTTGGGTGTGGTTACGCCGCCGAGCAGTTGGGGCAGACGCCGCGGTACGTCACCTCGACGTCCGAGACCTTGAAGCCGAAGCGCTCCGAGTCGGGGAGGTCGGCCAGCGGGTTGCCGCTCGGGTGGACGTCCTTGATCGTGCCGCACTGGGCGCAGACCAGGTGGTGGTGCGGCTGGTGCGCGTTCGGGTCGTACCGCTTGGCGCGCTTGTCGGTGGAGACCTCTAGGACCTCGCCGAGGGAGACCAGTTCGCCCAGCGTGTTGTACACCGTCGCCCGGGAGATCTCGGGGAGCTTCGCGACAGCGCGCGCGTGCACCTCGTCGGCGGTCAGGTGGACGTGCTGGCCGTCCAGAACCTCGGCCACGACACGCCGCTGTGCGGTCATCCGCCATCCGCGTCCGCGCAGCCGCTCCAGAAGGTCACTCATGCAGGTCAGTTTAACAGTGACAGGCCCAGAAGCCGAACAGGTGTGACTTTGGAGCCTGACCGGTTTTGGACTTTGTCCACAGTGGCTGTGTCCGCGATGGCTTTGTTCACGGTGGCTTTGTTCACGGTGGCGCCCGTGCGAGCGCCACCGTGTCACCGAAGCGGTTCGATCAAGCCGGTACGTGCAGCCGGGCCGGGGCCCAGCAGCGGATGATGTCGCGGACCGAGACGATGCCGACGGCGTCGCCGCGGTCGAGGACGACGAGGTGGCGGAAGCCGCCGTGGGTCATCGCGCCGGCTGCCTCTTCGAGTGTCCAGGACGGGGCGGCGAAGACGACGTCGGTGGTGGTGTGGGCGTGGGCGCGTTCGGAGTCGGGGTCCTGGCCGAGGCCGACGGAGTTGAGGATGTCGCGTTCGGTGAGGATGCCGATGCCGCCGGCGTCGGGGTCGAGGACCACGGCGGCGCCGACTCGGCGGGCGGACATCAGGGCGGCTGCCTGGCGGAGGGTGTGGGCGGGACCGATCGTGAGCACCACGGTGCTCATGGCTTCGCGGACGAGCATGGGCTGCGAGTCACCTCCCGGGAACCCCTGATAGTTCAGGGATTCACAAGTTCACAAATTGAGGGTGCCATCAGAGTCCCAGGTAAAGCAACGGTCAACAAGGGGGCGCGCACGGCCAATTGAGGGCGTGCGCGCTCATGTGTGCTCACGGCTGGTGCCGACGCGCCTCGCGGCCGCGCCCCCGCGGTCAAGCCTTCAGCCGCCCTCGCGGTCAGGCCCTTCAGTACCGCTGGTTCAGGTACCCCAGCAACTCGTCGTGCAGCAGGCCGTTCGACGCCGCCGCGTTGCCGCTGTGCGGGCCGGGGCGGCCGTCGAGGCCGGTGAACTCGCCGCCGGCCTCCGTCACGATGATCGCGTTGGCGGCCATGTCCCACATGGACAGCTCGGGTTCGGCGCAGATGTCCACCGCGCCCTCGGCGACCAGCATGTACGGCCAGAAGTCGCCGTACGCGCGCGTGCGCCACACCTCGCGGGTCAGGTCGAGGAAGCCGTTGAGGCGGCCCTGCTCCTCCCAGCCGGAGAGCGAGGAGTACGCGAAGGAGGCGTCCGTGAGCTTGGAGACGCGGGAGACGCGCAGCCGGGAGGCCGAGGAGAGGCTGCGGCCTGTGAAGGCGCCGTGGCCCTTGGCGGCCCACCAGCGGCGGCCCAGCGCGGGGGCGGAGACGACGCCGACGACGGGCCGGTAGCCGCCCTCGGCCGCCTCCATGAGGGCGATCAGCGTGGCCCACACGGGGACCCCGCGGACGTAGTTCTTGGTGCCGTCGATCGGGTCGACCACCCAGCGCCGGGGGCCCGTGCCCTGGACGCCGAACTCCTCGCCGAGGAACGCGTCCCGCGGGCGGCCGCGCTGGAGCTGACCGCGGATGATCTCCTCGGCCGCCTTGTCCGCCTCGGTCACCGGAGTCATGTCCGGTTTCGTCTCGACCTTCAGGTCGAGCGCCTTGAAACGGCCCATGGTGGCCGAGTCGGCGGCGTCCGCGAGGACGTGGGCGAAACGGAGGTCATCCTGGTAGTCCGGCATGGAACGCACGCTATCCGTCGGCATCGCGCCGGTGCCAGCGTCCCCACCTCACGGTTTGGCGGCACATTGACGGGCCGCGGCCGAGCGGTCCACGGGGCGTGACGGCACGTAGTGTCCGACGGGCGCCCCCCAGTGCGCTCGCGAACCCTTGACAGTGCTCCCTCGCGCGTCAAATCTGGGCGCAGAGTGCTCCGCCCGAGGGAGGCGATGATGCCTGCAGCGCGGGAATCCCTACTGGACGCCGCCTACACGGCGTTGGCCCGTCGGCCGTGGTCCACGGTGCGGATGGTGGACGTCGCCGCCGCGGCCGGTGTGTCCCGGCAGACGCTCTACAACGAGTTCGGCAGCAAGGAGGGGCTCGCCCGGGCGCTGGTCAGACGAGAGGCCGACGGCTATCTCGCCGGCGTCGAGCGGGCCCTGGCCACCCACGCCGACCCCCGCGACCGGCTCACTGCGACCGCCGAGTGGACGGTGTCCTCGGCCCGCGAGAACGCGCTCGTACGGGCCATGCTGACCGGCTGCTGGAGCGAGCGGCTGCCCTCGCCGACGCTGTCCGCGGTGCCGTCCTCCTCGGCGGTACCGGCACAGCGGCGGGCCGACGGCCCCCTGCCGTCCCCCGGCGACTTCGTGGCGATCGTCCGCGACCGGGCCGTGGTCCAGCTGTCCGCCCCCGGCACCCCCAAGTCGGAGACCGCCGACCTGACCCGGTCCTGCGAACTGGTCACCCGCCTCGCCCTGTCCTGCGTCTCGGCGCCGCCGGGAGAGGGCGGAGTGGCCGACCTGATCCGCACGGCCCTGTCCCGCCAGCCGGCCTGACGGGTCTAGGGGGCCGTGCCGCGGAGAGTTGCCGGCCTCGCGAGCGGCCGGACGCGCTCACCCACCGCCTCGACGGCGTGAGAACCCCGGCCGTGCCGTCGTCTCGCCGGCCGCCGGCTCGGCCTTCCCCGGCCGCGCTCGTGCGCGGAGGAAGCGGAGGACTTCGCCGCGTCGCCCGCCGCGGCGAAGGCTCACGGCAACGCCTCTGCGCCGCGCGACCGCGCCCGCCGGATCCCGCTCGATCCGGCCAGGACACCCCGCACCCACAGCCGACCTGATCCGCCGGACGGCCCTAGTGCGCCGACCCCGACAACTGGAGCCCGATCACGCCCACGATGACGAAGCTGATCGAGATGAGTTTCAGGGTGGAGACCAGGTCGCCCAGGAAGATCATTCCGTAGATCGCGGTGCCGGCCGCGCCGATGCCGGTCCAGACGGCGTACGCGGGGCCGACGTCGAGTTTCTTCAGGGACAGGGTGAGCAGACCGAAACTGCCGAGTGCGAAGGCACAGAACGCGATCGTGGGCCACAGTCGCGTGAAACCGTGCGAGAGCTTGAGGCACACGGCGAATCCTGTCTCCAGCAACCCGGCCACCACCACCAGCAGCCACGCCATGTGCTTGTCCTCCCGTATGCGGCTCGGTGCGATTATGCACTTGCCGCACACAGGTAGCGCCAAACAACGCGGAGGTCAGTCGCCTTCCTTCCGCTCCCGGGTGGAGAGCAGTCGGCGCAGCGAGTACAGCCGGGCCGGGTCCGCGTGCCCCTCGGCCACCCACGCGTCCAGCGCGCAGTCCGGCTCGTCGTGACTGCAGGCGCGCGGGCAGTTCACGGTGCCGGGCTCCAGGTCGGGGAACGCCTTGATGACCCGGGACGGGTCCACATGGTGCAGGCCGAAGGAGCGGACGCCCGGTGTGTCGACGACCCAGCCCGAGTCGTCCGGCAGCGGGATCGCGCGCGCCGAGGTCGTGGTGTGCCGGCCGCGTCCGGTGACGGCGTTGACGATTCCGGTGCTGCGCCGCCGCTCCAGCGAGACCAGCGCGTTGACGAGGGTCGTCTTGCCGACACCGGAGTGGCCGACGAACGCCGTGATCTTGCCGTCCAGCTGCTTGCGCACCCGCTCCACCGCGGTGCCGTTCTCCAGCTCCTCGCGGCTCGTGACGACGTAGGGGACGCCCAACGCGCCGTACATCTCCAGGAGTTCGTCGGGGGAGGCCAGGTCCGACTTGGTCAGGACGAGCAGCGGGTCGAGGCCGCCGTCGTAGGCCGCCACCAGGCAGCGGTCGATCAGGCGCGGCCGGGGTTCGGGGTCCGCCAGGGCGGTGACGATGGCCAGCTGGTCGGCGTTGGCGACGACCACGCGCTCGTAGGGATCGTCGTCGTCGGCCGTGCGGCGCAGCACCGAGGTGCGCGGCTCGATGCGGACGATCCGGGCGAGGGTGTCCTTGTCGCCGGACAGATCACCGATGATCGCGACCCGGTCGCCGACCACCGCGGCCTTCCGGCCCAGTTCGCGGGCCTTGATCGCCATCACGACCCGGTCCTCGACCAGGCAGGTCAGCCGGCCCCGGTCGACGGTGAGGACCATGCCCTCGACCGCTTCCTCGTGCTTGGGGCGGATGTTCGTACGCGGCCGGTTGCCCTTGCGGTTGGGGCGCTGGCGGATGTCGTCCTCGTCGGTGTTCTTGCCGTAGCGGCGCATGACTGGTTCCCGTGCCCCTACGCCCCGAGCATCCCGGTCCACAGGTCGGGGAAGTCCGGCAGGGTCTTCGCCGTCGTCGCCACGTTCTCGATCTGGACGCCCTCGACCGCGAGGCCGATGATCGCGCCGGCCGTCGCCATGCGGTGGTCCTCGTAGGTGTGGAAGATCCCGCCGTGCAGTCGGCGCGGGCGGATGTGCAGGCCGTCGGCGGTCTCGGTGACGTCACCGCCCAGCTCGTTGATCTCCTTGGTGAGCGCGGCGAGGCGGTCCGTCTCGTGCAGGCGCAGATGGGAGACACCGCGCAGGGTCGAGGGGGAGTCCGCGAGGGCGGCGACCGCCGCGATGCCCGGGGTCAGCTCGCCGACCTCGCCCAGGTCCACGTCGATGCCGTGGACCGCGCCGGATCCGGTGAACTCAAGGCCGTACTCGGTGAGTTCGCAGGAACCACCCATCTCGGTGAAGATCTCGCGCAGCTTGTCGCCGGGCTGGGTGGTGCGGGCCGGCCAGTCCGGGATCACGACCTTGCCGCCGGTCACCAGGGCCGCCGCCAGGAACGGCTGCGCGTTCGACAGGTCCGGCTCCACCGTCAGGTCGCGGCCGAGGAGTGCGCCCGGCGTCACCCGCCACACGTTCGGCTCGCCGCCCGACTCCGGGGTGTCCACCTGGGCGCCGACCGCGCGCAGCATGTCGACCGTCATCCGGATGTGCGGCAGCGAGGGCAGCGACGAACCGATGTGCCGCACCTCGACGCCCTGGTTGAACCGCGGCCCCGACAGCAGCAGCGCCGACACGAACTGCGAGGAAGAGGAGGCGTCGATCTCGACCGGACCGCCGTCCAGCGCCCCGCCCCCGTGCACCGTCAGCGGCAGCGTGCCGCGCCCGTCGTCGTCGATCCGCGCCCCGAGCACGCGCAGCGCGTCGATCACCCCGTGCAGCGGACGCTCGTACGACCTCGGGTCGCCGTCGAAGCGGACCGGACCGTCGGCGAGCGCGGCGACCGGGGGCAGGAAGCGCATGACCGTGCCCGCGTTCCCGACATCCACCGTGGCCGGGCCGTGCAGGCCGGTCGGCAGCACCCGCCAGGTCTCGCCGGTGCCGTCCGGGCCGACGCCCTCCTCGATGTCCACACCCATCTCGCGCAGAGCCGCCGCCATCAGCAGCGTGTCCCGTGAGCGCAGCGGGCGGCGCAGCCAGCCGGGCTCCGAGGCCAGCGCGGCGAGCACCAGGGCCCGGTTGGTGACCGACTTGGACCCGGGCACGTGGACCGTCGCGCGGACGGCTCCGCTCGCGTGCGGGGCGGGCCAGAGTGAGGTGTGTGCGGGGTTCACGGTCATGCGCTCCACCTTAGTGGCTGTCGGTGACCGGAGATCTTGATCAAATGCGGCGAAACCACGGCGAAACAACGGCATGGGAAGTGCCGTGCATATATGCGCTCACGCGGCCCCGTCCGGCCGTCCGGGGCCGCCGCCGCTCAGACGTCCAGCAGCCAGCGCCCGCCGCCGATGAGCGCGCACAGTGACACCGCGTGGAACAGGAAGAACCACAGCCCCGCCGGTACGTGCGTCAGCCGCGACAGCTGGTCCGCGTCCGAGTCGCCCGCGCCACCCCGGCTCCGCTTGGCCTGCAGCTCGAACGCCGGACGCACCCCGCCCACCAGCAGGAACCACACCACCGCGTACGCGAACGCCGCCTGCACCTGCGGCCCCGCCAGCCACGACACCAGCAGGAACGTGCCGCCCGCGAGGACGACCGTCAGGGCGCCGTACGCGTTGCGGATCATCACCAGCATCGCCACCAGCAGCGCCGTCGCCAGCCACAGCAGCAGCGTGATGTGCCCGGCGGCCAGCAGCGCGGCGCCGCCGAGGCCCAGCAGCGGGGGAGCGGTGTAGCCGGCCGCCGCGGTGAGGATCATGCCGAGGCCGTGCGGCTTGCCCCGGCTGACGGTCAGGCCGCTGGTGTCCGAGTGCAGTCGTATGCCGTTGAGCTGCCGGCCGGTCAGCAGCGCGACCAGTCCGTGACCGCCCTCGTGGGCGATCGTGATGGCGTTGCGCGACAGACGCCACAGGCCGTGCGGGACGATCACCGCGAGCGCGGCGACCAGGGTCGCGATCACCACCCACAGATCCGGGTCGGGCTGGGTGCCGAAGACCCGGTCCCAGAGATCGGGCAGCGAGGTGGCGGCGAAGCTGTCCATGTTCGGCGGTGGCTCCCTCTGGTGACGCGGAATCTGGCAGTGTTGCACGTATGTGCGGACGGTATGCAGCGAGTCGTGGACCCGAGGATCTCGCAGGAATCTTTGAGATCGAGAAGTGGGAGCCCGAGGAGACGCTGCCTCCCGACTACAACGTGGCCCCGACCAAGGAGGTCTACGCCGTCCTGGACCGTCCTCTTAAGGACGAGCCCGATCCGCGCCCGGTTCGCCAGCTGCGCAAGCTGAAGTGGGGCCTGGTCCCGTCCTGGTCGAAGACGCCCGAGGGCGCCGCCCGGATGATCAATGCCCGCGCCGAGACGGTCCACGAGAAACCGTCGTACAAGCGGGCCTTCGCCACCCGCCGGTGCATCATCCCGGCCGACGGCTACTTCGAGTGGGTCACCGGCACGCAGGAGCGGGACCTGGAGGTCGAGGGCAAGAAGAAGCGGCCGCGCAAGCAGCCGTACTTCGTGCTGCCCGCCGACGGCACGGTCTTCGCGATGGCCGGGCTCTACGAGTTCTGGCGGGACCGGACCCTCCCCGACGACCACCCGCTGGCCTGGTGGGCGACCTGCTCGGTGATCACCACCGAGGCGGAGACCACCCCGCTCGCCGTCGCCCCCGAGGAGGGCCCCCGCGCCCTCGCCGACATCCACCCCCGGATGCCGCTCATGCTCACCCCCGACCGCTGGGACACCTGGCTCGACCCGTCCCGCACGGACGTCGAGGACCTCCGCACCCTGCTCGCGCCCCCGCCCACCGGCCTGATGCGCGCCTACCCGGTCTCCACGGCGGTCAGCAACGTCCGCAACAACGGCCCGGAGCTGCTGAAGGAGCTGGAGGGGCCCGAAGAGGGCACACTCTTCTGATGTGACGACGAAGATCACCAAGACGAAGATCAGCAACCCCGAGACCGTGACCGTGACCGTGCCTGAGACCGTGACCGAGATCGTGGGTACGGACGCGGGGGACGCCCGCGTCACCTGGCACCCGGCGAAGAAGCCCCGGCTCGTGCTCGCGGTCAGCCACGGCGCGGGCGGCGGCATCGAGGCGCGGGACCTCCAGGCCCTGGCCGCCGTCCTGCCCGGGCACGGAGTGAGCGTCGCGCTCGTCGAGCAGCCCTGGCGGGTGGCCGGGAAGAAGGTGGCGCCCGCCCCCAAGACCCTCGACGTCGGCTGGCGGGGCCTGTGGCCCGCGCTGAGCGCGCCCGGGCTCCCGGTGGTCTCCGGCGGACGCAGTGCCGGCGCCCGGGTCGCCTGCCGTACGGCGACCGAGCTCGGTGCCCATGCCGTCCTCGCTCTCTCCTTCCCGCTGCATCCACCGGGCCGGCCGGAGAAGTCCCGCGCCGGGGAACTGCTCGGATCCGGGGTGCCCACCCTCGTCGTACAGGGCGGGAACGATCCCTTCGGCCGGCCCGACGAATTTCCCGACGGAACGTACGAGCTGGTCGAGGTGCCCTTCGGGGATCACGGGTTCGCGGTGCCCAAACGGGCGGACATCGGCCAGGACGAGGCGCTCGCGATCATCACGGACGGTGTCGTCCGGTGGATCGCGTCACTCGGGTAAAGAACGGGAATGTGCGGCGGCGGCCCACTGTTGAGCGGGACAGAAGTGCTGAACAAGCAGCACTTGTAGCCGTGGGAGAGGAAGTCCGCCGTATGGGTTCGACCATCTGCCCGAGCCGCGACAGCCGCACTGACCTGGACTGGACGGTGCTGACTGCGGCCAAGACCACCCCGATTCGAGGGGCGGCGGGGACGGGTCGTCGTCTATCCTCCGAAGCTGGTGGGGCCGGTCTCGGTGCCACCCGCAATCATGAGGAGGTGGGTCCGGTCACTGGGATCGACGCAGGGACCGACAACGGCCAGGCGGAGCTGCCCGAGGGCCAGGGCGTCAGCGCGGAGTCGACGACGGAGCGCCGTGCGCGCTTCGAGCGGGACGCGCTCGAATTCCTCGACCAGATGTACTCGGCCGCGCTGCGCATGACGCGCAACCCGGCCGATGCGGAGGACCTGGTGCAGGAGACGTACGCGAAGGCGTACGCGTCCTTCCACCAGTTCCGCGAAGGCACCAACCTCAAGGCGTGGCTGTACCGGATCCTCACGAACACGTTCATCAACTCGTACCGCAAGAAGCAGCGCGAACCCCAGCGCTCCGCGGCCGAGGAGATCGAGGACTGGCAGCTCGCCCGGGCCGAGTCGCACATGTCGACAGGTCTGCGCTCCGCGGAGTCGCAGGCGCTCGACCATCTGCCGGACTCGGACGTGAAGGAAGCGCTCCAGGCGATCCCCGAGGAGTTCCGCATCGCCGTCTATCTCGCCGATGTAGAGGGCTTTGCGTACAAGGAGATCGCGGACATCATGGGGACACCCATCGGAACGGTGATGTCCCGGCTGCACCGGGGCCGCCGTCAACTGCGCGGCATGCTGGAGGACTACGCCCGTGAGCGCGGGCTCGTCCCGGCCGGTGCCGGAGAGTCGAACGAAGCGAAAGGCTCGGGCTCATGAGCTGCGGAGAGCCGCACGAAACGGACTGCAGTGAGGTCCTCGACCATCTCTACGAGTTCCTCGACAGCGAGATGCCGGACGTCGACCGCGCCAAGTTCAAGCAGCACTTCACCGAGTGCTCGCCGTGTCTGGAGAAGTACGGCCTCGAAGAGGCCGTGAAGAAGCTGGTCAAGCGGTGCTGCGGTCACGACGACGTGCCCACCGACCTGCGCGCCAAGGTCCTGGGGCGGCTCGATCTGATCCGCTCCGGGCAGGCGGTGCCGGACCACGACGTCGCCGCGGCCCCGCAGGAGTCGTAGCCTCCCGCAGGAGTTGCAGCCTCCCCGGACCCCGGGTTGAACGGGCTGTCGTCACTCGAACGTGCTAATCGGCGGGTCATCGGCCCGCGGACTCCCCCTGTGCCGCCCTAGGCTCCTGAAGTCTGGGCAGGCTCGGCCGGGGAGGGGCGTGATGGAGGCGGTTCCGGCACGGGCTCGCGCGTACGTCGCCTGTGCGGTCCTCGGTGCGCTGGCCTGTCTGCTGCCGCTCCCCACGGTGGAGACGCCGTGGTGGGCCGTCGGGTTGCTCGCCCTGGTGTACGCCGGCTGCGAGCAGGCCGCCGCACGGTGGCGGTTCGCCGGCACCTTCTACCCCGTCCTGCTCGCCGGTGCGTTCCTGCTGCCGCCGCCCGCCGCGGTCCTGGTCCCGCTGCCCGGGGCGCTGCTCTCCCGCGTCGACCGGCGCCAGCCCTGGCTGCGCCGTCTGTGGCGCGCCGCCCAACTGGCCCTCGCCGTATGGGCGGCGGCCCGGGTGCACTGGGCGCTGGGCGGCCGGGACGCGGTCGTCGGCTCCGACTTCCCGTACGCGCTGGTCCCCGCCGGGGCCGCGGTGCTCGCCTTCTGTCTGGCGCTGACCGTGCTCGACGGCGGGATCCGCGCGTTCGCCGAGCGGGTGCCCGTACGGCGGGCCTGGCGGGGGCTGTTCCTGCGTTCCCTCGCGCCGATCGCCGTGCACGGGCTGGCCGGGCTCATGATGGCCGTGCTGTGGCGCAGCCGGTACGGGCCCGTCGCCGCGCTGCTCGTGCTGCTGCCGATGTGCGTGTCCTGGTGGGTCTTCGCGCAGTACCACCGCGAGCGCGCCGCCCACCAGGCGACCATCCGGGCGCTGGTGCAGGCCGTCGACATCAAGGACGGGTACACCCGCGGACACAGCGAACGGGTCGGCCAGGCCTCGATGATGATCGCGCGCGAACTGGGCATGGACGACGCCCGAGTTGAGGTACTGCGCTTCGCCGGCATCCTGCACGACGTCGGCAAACTCGGCGTCCCCACACGGCTGTTGCGCAAGGACGGCCCGCTCACCCCCGAGGAACGGCGGGTGATCGAGCTGCATCCCGAGTACGGACACGAGATGGTGCGCGGCATCGGCTTCCTCGGCGAGGCCCGGGCCGCGGTGCTCCACCATCACGAACGGCTCGACGGCAGCGGCTACCCGTACGGGCTGATGGGTGGTCAAATCCCGGAACCCGCAAGGGTGGTGGCCGTCGCCGACGCCTTCGACGCGATGACGTCCACCCGCTCCTACCGCAGGGCCCGCCCGGTCGCCGCCGCGCTGGAGGAGCTCCAGCGGTGCGCGGGCGCCCAGTTCGACCCCCGGATGGTCACCGCGCTGACGCGCGCGCTGGCCAGGGACGGCTGGCATCCGGCGGTGACGGCCGATGAGGAGCGGGACGCGTACGTCGTCCCGGGCTCGCCGGTCTCCGGTCGGTCGGGGGTGGGGTGATGACCCTGCGGCCCTCGCTGAAGCTCCTCATCCACACGGCCGCCGCCCTCCTGGCCGCCGGTTCCCTCGCCGTCACCCTCTGGAGCGGCCTCGACGAGCGGCCGGCCGCGCTCGCCTTCGGGGTGCTCATCACCGTCGGCGAGCTGACCCGGTGGACCGGCGCCCGGGTGCGGGAGGCCGCGCCGCTCGGGGCCGCCGGGGCGCTGTCGTACGCGCTGCTCGGCGCGGACGCCGGACGGCCCACCGAGCACGGGGTCGCGCAGATCGTCACCGTCGTGTTCGCCGCCTCGCTGCTGGGCAGCGTGCCGCACATCGCCCGCGGACAGGGACCGGTCCTCGACCATCTGGCGCGCCGGGTGCTGACCGTCGCGTTCGCCGCCGTCTGCTTCCAACCCCTGTACAACCGGGGCGTGTTCGGCGAGTGGGTCGGCCCCGCCTACGCCCTCCTCCTGCTCGCCCTGCTCTCCCTCACCGCCCTGTGCGACTGCGTGCTCGCCGCCGCGCTCGCCCACTCCCGCACCGGCTGGCCCTTCGGCCCGCTGCTCCGCGACGAACTGCGGGCCCTGCTCGGCATCGGCTCCGCCGTGTGCGCGACGGGCGCGGTGATGGCCCTCGCGGTGGCCGTCGTAGGACTGTGGGCGCTCCCGGTGTTCTCGCTGCCCCTGCTGCTCACTCAGCTCTCCTTCAAGCGGTACGCGGCCGTGCGCACCACCTACCGGCAGACCATCGCCTCCCTGGCCCGAGCCACCGAGATAGCCGGATACACCCCCGCGGGCCACGCCCGCCGGGTGGCCGAGCTGAGCCGGGCCGTCGGTCGCGACCTGGGGCTGACCCGGCCCGAGCTCACCGTCCTGGAGTACGCGGCCCTCATGCACGACATCGGCCAGCTCAGCCTGGTCGACCCGGTGCCGGCCGGCGCCACCGCCGTCCTGCCCGCCGCCGAACAGCTCAGGATCGCGCTCCTCGGCGGGGCCGTCGTCCGCCAGACCGGGGTGGACGCGGCGGTCGCCGTGGTCGTGGAGCGGCAGGCCGACCCGTATCGGGAGCAACCGGTCGCCGCCCGGATCGTGCGGGCCGTGAACGCGTACGAGGAGAAGGTGCAGGGCGCCGGGCCCGGCGGGCCCCTCACCGCACTGGAGGAGCTGCGCCTGGCGACCGCCGGGGACTACGCGCCCGAGGTCGTGGAGTCGCTGGCCCGCGTCCTGGCACGGGACTGTCTGACCCTGCCCATGGCGGGGTAACCCATGGGTAATGAGCGGCCTCCCAGACCTACGTGGTTGGATGCGAAAGAGAATGAGAAGGTGTCCGGGGGCAGCACTGGCCAGCCCACAGAACGGAACTGGCAGGCGGGAATCGTGAGGATCTTCGGCAAGGGACGGCACCGGCCCTCCGCCTCCTGGCGGCAGGCCACCGATCGCGCCTTCACGCTGATCGGCGACGGCCGCTACGAGGACGCGGGCGCGCTGCTGACACGTGCCGCCGACCTGGAACCCTGGCTGTCCGAGTCCTGGTTCAACCTCGCCCTGCTGCACAAGTTCCGGCACGACTGGGAGCAGGCCCGGGCCGCGGGCCTGCGGGCCGTCGCGCTCCTCGACCGCGAGACGGGTGCACCTGACTGGTGGAACGTCGGCATCGCGGCCACCGCCCTCCAGGACTGGCCGCTGGCCCGGCGGGCCTGGCAGGCGTACGGGCTGCGGGTGCCGGGCGGTGCGACGAACTCCGGCGAGCCGGTCGGGATGGACCTCGGCAGCGCGGCCGTACGACTGTCTCCCGAAGGGGAGGCCGAGGTCGTCTGGGGGCGGCGGCTCGACCCCGCCCGTATCGAGGTGCTGTCGATTCCGCTGCCGTCCTCCGGGCGGCGCTGGGGCGAGGTCGTCCTGCACGACGGGGTGCCGCACGGTGAGCGGACGACGACCGCCGGGCACGCCTACCCGGTGTTCGACGAGATCGAGCTGTGGGCGCCGTCGCCCGTGCCGACGTGGGTGGTGCTCCTTGAGGCCGCGAGCGAGGCGGACCGGGACGCGCTGGAGCAGTTGGCCGCGGACGCGGGATTTGCCGCCGAGGACTGGTCGTCGTCGGTGCGGTTGCTCTGTCGGACGTGTTCCGAGTCGCGGATGCCGTCCGATGAGGGTGACGGGGAGCATCTCGATCCGCACGATCACAGTGAGCCCGGTCATCCTGGGCCGCTGGGGCATCGGACGGACGGGCAGATGTGGGTGCCGGAGCGGGAGTGTGGCGTTGCGGCGCCGGCCTCGCTGGTACGGGGGTTGTTGGACGGGTGGGTTGCGGACAGCCCTGACTCTCGGGACTGGCGGGATCTCGAAGAGGTCTGCTGAACGGCTTTCGAACGACAACCCCGTTTAGGCTGTACCCCGCGGAATTTCTCAGGTTGCAGGAAGGCATACGTCGGCATGGCGCAGCAGGACACCGATCAGCAGCACGTGGGCGTGCTTCCCGTGGACGACGAGGGCTTCGTCATCGACGTCGAGGACGCGGAGGAGCGGGAGAACGCCTGGCGGGAGCGGGGTGTCTCGCGGCCGATCACCGTCGTCGGGAATCCGGTGCTGCACAAGGAGTGCAGGGACGTCACCGAGTTCGGTGACGAGCTCGCGCAGCTGGTCGCGGACATGTTCGCCTCGCAGCGCACCGCCGAGGGCGTGGGCCTGGCCGCCAACCAGATCGGCGTCGACCTCAAGGTCTTCGTCTACGACTGCCAGGACGACGAGGGCAAGCGGCACGTGGGCGTGGTCTGCAACCCCAAGGTGGTCGATCTGCCCGCGGAGAAGCGGCACCTGGACGAGAGCAACGAGGGCTGTCTGTCGGTGCCGACCGCGTACGCGCCGCTGGCCCGGCCCGACTACGCCGAGGTGACCGGGCAGGACGAGCAGGGCAACCCGATCAAGGTCCGCGGCACCGGCTACTTCGCGCGGTGTTTGCAGCACGAGACCGATCACCTGTACGGCTACCTCTACATCGACCGGCTCTCCAAGCGTGAACGCAAGGACGCGCTGCGGCAGATGGCCGAGAACGAGCCGCGCTACCCGGTCGTCGCGAACGACTGACACCCCGCGTCCCACCGGACCCGTCCGTACGGCGTCTGTTCAGGCTTCCCTGCCGGAACAGGCGCCGTTCGTATGTGCGTCGCACGTTCGATCGCGTATGCGCAACTAGTGATCCAGATTCGGTCACGCAAGGGGGTGTTCTAGGCATCGTGGGGTAGTGAAGGGAGCAAATCCGTTCCCAGAACGGTCAGTTGTGGTGCTGAATAGTAAGTGCGGGGATGCGCAACGGCGTGCGCCCGGCACAGCGGGAGGGCGTACGCCGACTTGGCGGCTGAGAGGGGTTTGTTCGTGCCTGCTTTCCCACACAGCACCACATCGACAACGATCGCGGTTCCACCGTCACTTGCTCTTCCGGTGATCGAGGCGGCGTTTCCCCGGGAACTGCATCCGTATTGGCCTCGACTCCAGGAGAAGACCAGGACCTGGCTGCTGGAAAAGCGCCTGATGCCGGCGGACAAGGTCGAGGAATATGCCGACGGTCTGTGCTATACGGACTTGATGGCGGGGTACTACCTGGGCGCCCCCGACGAGGTACTCCAGGCGATAGCGGACTACAGCGCGTGGTTCTTCGTCTGGGACGACCGACATGACCGCGACATCGTCCACCGGCGACCCGTCGAGTGGCGGCGGTTGAGGTTCCGTTTGCATGCGGCGCTGGATGCTCCGGAGAAGCATCTGCACCACAGGGACTCCCTGGTCGCGGGGCTCGCGGACAGCGTGGCGCGGCTCTACTCGTTCCTTCCCGGAACGTGGAACGCCCGTTTCGCGCGCCACTTCCACGAAGTGATCGAGGCGTACGACCGGGAGTTCCAGAACCGTATCGAAGGGATCATCCCGACGGTCGAGGAATACCTCGCACTGCGCCGGCTCACCTTCGCACACTGGATCTGGACCGACCTCCTGGAGCCGAGCGCGGGCGTGGAACTCCCGGACTCGGTAAGGAAACACCCGGCATTCCGGCGCCCCGCGCTGCTCAGTCAGGAATTCGCCGCGTGGTACAACGACCTCTGCTCGCTCCCCAAGGAAATCGCGGGCGCCGAGGTCCACAATCTCGGAATCAGTCTCGTCACCCACGAGGGACTGACACTCGAAGAGGCGGTCGCCGAAGTCAGGCGGCGCGTCGAGGAATGCATATCCGAATTCGTCGTCGCGGAACGCGAAGCATTACGGTTCGCCGACGAGCTCGACGACGGCACGGTGCGCGGAAAAGAACTCGGCACCGCCGTCAGGGCCTGCGTCGCCAATATGCGGAACTGGTTCAGTTCCGTCTACTGGTTCCACCACGAGTCCGGCCGTTACATGGTCGACAGCTGGGACGACCGGTCCACACCCCCGTACGTCACCAACGAAGCGGCAGGTGAGAAATGACCGTCGAGTCTGTGAAGCCCGCGGCCGTCCAGGCCCCGGAGCTGCGCGAACCGCCCCTCGCGGGCGGCGGTGTCCCGGTCCTCGGCCACGGCCTGAAACTGGTCCGCGACCCGCTGGCCTTCATGTCCCGGCTGCGCGAGCACGGCGACGTCGTCCGGCTGAAGCTCGGCCCCAAGACGGTGTACGCGGTCACCACCCCGGCCCTCACCGGAGCCATGGCGCTCAGCACCGACTACAAGATCGACGGCCCGCTCTGGGAGTCCCTGGAGGGCCTGCTCGGCAAGGAGGGCGTCGCGACCGCCAACGGCCCGCGCCACCGCCGCCAGCGCCGCACCATCCAGCCCGCCTTCCGGCTGGACGCCATCCCCGCCTACGGGCCGATCATGGAGGAGGAGGCGCACGCGCTCACCGAGCGCTGGCGGGCCGGCGAGACCGTCGACTGCACCTCGGAGTCCTTCCGGGTCGCCGTGCGCATCGCGGCCCGCTGTCTGCTGCGCGGCGACTTCATGGACGAGCGGGCGGAGCGGCTGTGCGTCGCGCTGGCCACCGTCTTCCGCGGCATGTACCGCCGGATGGTCGTCCCGCTCGGACCGCTGTACCGGCTGCCCCTGCCGGCCAACCGGGAATTCAACCGGGCGCTGGCCGATTTGCACCTCCTCGTCGACGAGATCGTCGCCGAACGCCGGGCATCTGGTCAAAAGCCGGACGATTTGCTGACGGCATTGCTGGCGGCGAAGGACGACAATGGCGACCCCATCGGGGAACAGGAGATCCACGACCAGGTCGTCGCGATACTCACCCCCGGCAGCGAAACCGTCGCCTCCACGATCATGTGGCTGCTCCAGGTCCTCGCGGAACACCCGGAACACGCGGACCGAGTGCGCGACGAAGTCGAATCCGTCACCGGCGGCCGGCCGGTCGCATTCGACGACGTCCGCAAGCTCACGCACACCAACAATGTCGTCGTCGAGGCCATGCGTTTGCGCCCCGCCGTATGGATATTGACGCGGCGGGCGGTCACCGACACCGAGCTCGGTGGCTATCGCATTCCGGCCGGGGCCGACATCGTGTACAGCCCGTACGCGATCCAACGCGACGCGAAGTCGTACGCCGACAACCTGGAGTTCGACCCCGACCGCTGGCTGCCCGAGCGCGCCAAGGACGTACCCAAATACGCCATGAGCCCGTTCAGCGTCGGCAACCGCAAGTGCCCCAGCGACCACTTCTCGATGGCCCAGCTCAGCCTGATCACGGCAGCGGTGGCGACCGCGTTCCGCTTGGAGCAGGTGCCGGGGTCCGACGACACCACCCGGGTGGGCATCACCCTGCGCCCGCACAGCCTGCTGCTGAAACCCGTACCGAGGTGAGGGGTGGGGGTCAGGCGGCCTCCTCGGAGCCCGAACCCCGGAAGGTGCGTCGGTAGGCGTTGGGGGTGGTCCCCAGCGCCCGGACGAAGTGATGGCGCAGCGCGGCCGCGGTGCCGAACCCCGTTCGGCCCGCGATCGCGTCCATCGTCTCGTCCGTCCCCTCCAGCAACCGCTGTGCCAGCAGCACCCGTTGACGCAGGATCCAGCGGTAGGGAGTCGTCCCGGTCTCCTGCTGGAAGCGGCGGGCGAAGGTGCGCGGCGACATGTGGGCGCGCTCGGCGAGCTGCTCCACGGTGACCTCCTCGTCGAGGTGCCGCTCCATCCACACCAGCACCTCGGCGACCGTGTCGACCTGGGAGCGGGGCAGCGGCCGCTCGATGTACTGCGCCTGACCGCCGTCCCGGTGCGGTGGGACCACCATCCGCCGGGCGATCTTGTTGGCGACCTCGGGGCCCTGCTCCTTGCGCACGATGTGCAGACAGGCGTCGATGCCGGCGGCGGTCCCCGCGGAGGTGATCACCGAGCCCTCGTCGACGTACAGCACGTCGGGCTCGACGGTCAGCCCCGGGTACGCCAGCGCCAGCTCGTCCGCGTGCCGCCAGTGCACCGTGCAGCGCCGGCCGTCCAGCAGCCCGGCCGCGGCCAGCACGAAGACGCCGGAGCAGACGCTGAGCACCCGCGCCCCGCGGTCCACCGCGCGGCACAGCGCCGCCAGCAGCTCGGGCGGGAACTCCCGGCTCTCGTAGCAGGACCCGGCCGGTACGGCGATCAGGTCCGCCGACTCCAGGCGCTCCAGGCCGTGCTCGACGTTCATGGTGAAGCCCGCGTGGGAGCTCAGCCGCGGGCCCTCGGCCGAGGCCACCGCGAAGTCGTACACCGGCAGTCCGTCGTCACTGCGGTCGGTGCCGAACACCTCGCAGACGACGCCCAGTTCGAAGGGGTTCACCCCGTCCAGCACGATGGCGGCCACGTTTTTCAGCATGTCTCCACTGTGCCTCGACATTGGCAGGAAGTCGAGGGTCTACGGCAGTCCTGCCACTGACGGTAAGGAGTCAAACGCGCGACAGTGGTGTCCATGGATACCGCACAGATCGAAGGACTGATCGGAATGCTCGCTGTTCTCGCCCTCCTCGTCCTGCTGGTGCTCCCGTCCGTCATCGGCATCGCGCACGACCGCCGGATCGACCGGCAGATCCGCGAAGCCGAAGAGGCCCGCCGGGAGCACCCGGAGCTGGCCCGCCCCGCACGGCGGCACGGCTACCTCACCACCACCGTGACCCACCACTCCTGAATGCCCTTGCAGGAGATCCGGCCGGACTCGGCGCCGCACAGCGGACGCGTCGAGCTCAGCCGGATCTTTCCTGTCGATACGGCCTTGTAGGCGGCGTTCGCGTCACCGGGCTGCATCACGAAGCCGCTGTTGGTGGCCTCCAGACCGGAACCGTCGGCGGTCAGCGCCTTCCACGGCCGGTCGGCGGTGCCGTCCAGTTCGACCCGGACCACCTGCCCGGTCGAGAGGCATACGGTACGGCCGCTGTCGTCGGCGCCGAGCGAACCGGAGACGGCCGCGCACTGCGAGGGATCGGGCGTCGGAGACTCGGGAGTCGGGGAAGTGGCTGCCGTGGACGGCGACACACTGCCCGCGGAACCTTCGTCGCCGCCGGAATCGGTGCCGCAGCCGGCGATCACGAACGTCAGGGCAGTCAGGGCCGTCAGGGCGAGAGCGGGGGTCGTGCGGTGAATACGCATGGGGCCTCCTCTGCCATTGGACGTATGACCCGTACGCCTGGATCCACGCGAGCGCTGTTCCGTGTTCATGCCGGAGCCCCGGCCGCGAAGGCGGCGACCGGGGCCCGGGGTCTCGTGGAGGTGGTGGAGGTCAGCTGGTTGTGACGGCGGTGTCGTCGACGACGAAGCTGGTCTGGAGCGAGGAGTCCTCGACCCCGCTGAACTTCAGGGTGACGGTGGAGCCGGCGTACGAGGACAGGTCGAAGGACTTCTGGGCGTAGCCGGTCGCCTTGTTGAGGTTGGAGTAGGTGGCCAGGGTCGTCGACCCGGCGGTGACCGTCAGCTTGTCGTACGCGCTGCTGGTGGAGGTCTCCGCGGTGTCGACGTGCAGGTAGAAGGTGAAGGTGGCCTTGCAGCCGGTCGGCACGGTCACCGACTGGGACAGCGTGTCGGTGTGCGTGGAGCCGTACCCGTCGAGCCACGCGAAGTACGAACCGCCGTGCGCGGCCTCACCGCTGTCGTTGGTGATGACCCCGCTGGACGAGGTCCAGGTGGTGGCACCCGACTCGAAGCCGGCGTTGCCGAGCAGCTGGGACGAGGTGCAGGTCCCGCCGCTGGAGCCGACGGTCCAGGTGAAGGACGTCGAGCCGGTCGCGCCGGTGGAGTCCTTCGCGGTCACGGTGACCTGGTACGTGCCCGCGGTGGACGCCGTACCCGAGATCAGGCCGGACGAGCTGCCGATGGACAGCCCGGTCGGCAGCCCCGAGGCGCTGTAGGTGAGCGTCGCGCCGGCGCTGTCGCTCGCGCTGATCTGCAGGCTGACCGAGCCGCCGGTCGTCGTCGACTGGCTGCCCGGGTTGGTGACGGTCACCGTGTTGCCGGTGCTGGTGCCCGAGGTGAAGGCGGTCGTGCCGTTCGGGGTGCCCCAGCCGGTCGGACCGTCGTAGCCGGTGGTCGCGGTGCAGAAGTAACTCGTCGAGCAGGAGCCGTTGTTGCCGCTGGTCACGTCGTAGAGGTTGCTGGTGTGGCTGTACGGGTACTTCGCCGGGTAGTCGCTCGACCCAGGGGTACCGGCGAGCGCGTACACACCCGCGATGATCGGCGCCGAGGCACTCGTACCGCCGTAGACAGCCCACCCGGAGCCGCCGTAAGTGTCGTACACGGCAACGCCGGTGGCCGGGTCGGCGACCGCGGAGACGTCCGCCTCCATGCGCTTGCTGCACCCGGTGTCGGTCTGCCAGCTCGGCTTGGCGTCATAGGCGGAGCAGCCGGACCCCGTCCCCTCACTGCTGCTGGTCTTCCACACGGACTCGGTCCAGCCGCGGGAGTTGGAGGACGTGGACAGCGCGGTACCGCCGACTGCCGTGACGTACTGGGACGTTGCCGGGTACTCGGCGCCGTACGCCTCGTCGCCCGAACTCACCGTGATGGCGACGCCCGGGTGCTTGAAGTACGCGGTGTCCTCGCTGGTCTGGGAGGAGGCCTCACTGCCGCCCCAGCTGTTGGAGACGAACTTCGCGCCGAGCGCGACGGCCTCGTTCTCGGCGGTGCCGAGGTCGGAGTCGTTCGCCGAATTCGCTTCTACGAGCGTGATGTTGCAGTTGGGGCAGACCGCGCTGACCATGTCGATGTCCAGCGCCTCCTCACCCGCCCAGCCGGTGTCGTTCGAGGGCAGCGAGGTGGTGGAACCGGTCTGACTGACCTGCTTGAAGCAGCCGTTGGCTTTCGTGCACGCCGACAGGCCGTACTGCGAGCGGTAAGTGGCCAGGTCCGACTCGGCGTTGGGGTCGTTGTACGCGTCCACGACCGCGACGGTCAGACCGGAACCGCCGGTCGAGGGCAGGTTGTACGCACTGTGCAGATTGGCCGGGCTGAGCCCCGAGGGCGCGGCGGCGAGCGCGGCGGCCAGGCTCTGCTTGATGTCGGTACGCCGCTGCGCGAAGCAGGACGCCTGACCCGGGGCCGCGGTGGCGCACAGGTGCGTGGTCGGCACCTTCTGCCCGGCCTTGCCGGTGGAGTGGAAGGTCTGGCGGGAGGGGGAGGTGAGGGCGGTCGAGTTCTGGGTGACGCGGGTGGTGTGGGGAGTGGCGGAGGAGGTGGCCGGGGCGGTCTGGGCCCCGGCGGCCGGTGCCGCCATCAGGCCCGCGACGGTGAGGGCGAAGGCGGGAACGGACAGGGCCAGAAGTCTTCGCAGACTCCGGCGGCGCTTGCTCGGGCGTGACTCACGCATGGGGTACTGCCTCCAACGGTGGGGTTTCGGCAGGCCCGTGACGCGCGTAGCGGCGGCAGAGTGCGCAGTCATGAGCATGACATCTTGAACACCCTGTGCTGCCGCTATGCATGGCATGAACAGGACGGCCAGAACGTAACCGGGGCCATGGAGGCGGAACCAGATGCGCCGGAAGAACTTTGCCGCCGCATAGCAGGTCCATGGACGGCCCATGGAAGCTCCATGGGCCGTCCCAGGACTTGACGTCAGAAGTCCTCGTCGAGGTCGACCGACCCCTCCACGGCCACCTGGTACGCCGACGGGCGGCGCTCGAAGAAGTTGGTCAGCTCCTGCACACCCTGCAACTCCATGAAGGAGAAGGGGTTCTCGGAGCCGTACACCGGCGCGAAGCCCAGCCGCTGGAGCCGCTGGTCGGCGACACACTCCAGGTACTGACGCATCGACTCGGTGTTCATGCCCGGCAGACCCTCACCGCACAGATCACGCCCGAACTGCAACTCCGCCTCGACGGCCTCCTTCAGCATGTCGGTCACCTGCTGCTGGAGCTGGTCGTCGAAGAGCTCCGGCTCCTCCTTGCGGACGGTGTCGACGACGTCGAACGCGAAGGACATGTGCATGGTCTCGTCGCGGAACACCCAGTTCGTGCCGGTCGCCAGACCGTGAAGCAGCCCCCGGCTCCGGAACCAGTACACGTAAGCGAAGGCCCCGTAGAAGAACAGCCCTTCGATGCAAGCGGCGAAGCAGATGAGGTTGAGGAGGAAGCGGCGGCGGTCGGCCTGGGTCTGGAGGCTGTCCAGCTTCTCGACCTCGTTGATCCACTTGAAGCAGAACTCGGCCTTCTCGCGGATGGAGGGGATGTTCTCCACCGCGTCGAAGGCGGCCGCCCTGTCCTCCGGGTCGGGAAGGTAGGTGTCGAGGAGCGTCAAGTAGAACTGGACGTGCACGGCCTCCTCGAAGAGCTGACGGCTCAAGTAGAGCCGCGCCTCGGGGGAGTTGATGTGCTTGTACAGCGTCAGCACGAGGTTGTTCGCCACGATCGAGTCGCCCGTCGCGAAGAACGCGACCAGCCGGCCGATCATGTGCTGCTCACCCGGCGTCAGCTTCGCGAGATCGGTGACGTCCGAGTGGAGGTCGACCTCCTCGACGGTCCAGGTGTTCTTGATGGCGTCCCGGTAGCGCTCGTAGAAGTCGGGGTAGCGCATGGGGCGGAGGGTCAGCTCGAAGCCCGGGTCGAGAAGGTTCTTGGCTTCGGTGGTCATTACTGGCATGCCTCGCAGGACTCGGGGTTTTCCAGGGAGCAGGCGACCGCGTCGGGGTCGGCGATCTGCTGGACGGGGATGGGGGTTTGGGTCTGGGCCTGGGCCGCGCGGGCGATCCTCGTCGCCGGCCTCGACCGCAGGTAGTACGTCGTCTTCAGGCCCTGCTTCCAGGCGTACGCGTACATCGACGAGAGCTTGCCGATGGTCGGGGTCTCCAGGAAGAGGTTGAGGGACTGGGACTGGTCCAGGTACGGGGTGCGGGCCGCGGCCATGTCGATCAGGCCGCGCTGCGGGATCTCCCACGCCGTGCGGTACAGCGCGCGGACGTCCGCCGGGATCCAGGCGAAGGCCTGCACCGAGCCGTTGGCCTCGCGCAGGGCCTCGCGGGTGCGGGCGTCCCAGACGCCGAGTTTCTTCAACTCGTCGACCAGGTACGAGTTGACCTGGAGGAACTCACCGGACAGCGTCTCGCGCTTGAACAGGTTGGAGACCTGCGGCTCGATGCACTCGTAGACGCCCGCGATCGAGGCGATGGTGGCGGTGGGGGCGATCGCGAGCAGGAGGCTGTTGCGCATGCCTACCCTGGCGATACGTTCCCGCAGTGCCGACCAGCGCTCCGGCCAGGTCAGTTCGACGTCGTAGTGGTCGGGGTGCAGGACGCCCCGGGCCGTGCGGGTCTTCTCCCAGGCCGGCAACGGGCCGTTGCGCTCGGCCAGGTCCGTCGACGCCTCGTACGCGGCGAGCATGATGCGCTCGGCGATGCGGGTGGAGAGGGCCTTGGCCTCGGGGGAGTCGAAGGGGAGGCGGAGTTTGAAGAAGACGTCCTGGAGGCCCATGGCACCGAGGCCGACCGGACGCCATTTCGCGTTGGAGCGGCCCGCCTGCTCGGTCGGGTAGAAGTTGATGTCGACGACCCGGTCGAGGAAGGTGACGGCCGTGCGGACGGTCTCGTCCAGCCGGTCCCAGTCGATGTCCCGGCCGACCACGAAGGCGCCGAGATTGACCGAGCCCAGGTTGCAGACCGCGGTCTCGCCGTCGTCCGTGACCTCCAGGATCTCCGTGCAGAGGTTGGAGGAGTGGACCGTGTGGCCTGGCTCGGCGGTCTGGTTGGCGGTGCGGTTGGCCGCGTCCTTGAAGGTCAGCCAGCCGTTGCCGGTCTGCGCGAGGGTGCGCATCATGCGGCCGTAGAGGTCGCGGGCCGGGATGGTCTTGCGGGCGAGCCCGGCGGCCTCCGCCTTGCGGTACGCGGCGTCGAACTCCGCGCCCCACAGGTCGACCAGTTCGGGCACATCGGCGGGGGAGAACAGGGACCAGACGCCGTCCTCGTTGACCCGCCGCATGAACTCGTCCGGGATCCAGTGCGCGAGGTTCAGGTTGTGCGTACGCCGGGCGTCCTCACCGGTGTTGTCCCGCAGCTCCAGGAACTCCTCGATGTCGGAGTGCCAGGTCTCCAGGTAGACCGCGGCCGCGCCCTTGCGCCGGCCGCCCTGGTTCACGGCGGCGACGGAGGCGTCGAGCGTCTTGAGGAACGGGACGATGCCGTTGGAGTGCCCGTTCGTGCCGCGGATCAGTGAACCCCGGGAGCGGATGCGGGAGTAGGCGATGCCGATGCCGCCGGCGTGCTTGGAGAGGCGGGCGACCTGGTGGTAGCGGTCGTAGATGGAGTCCAGCTCGTCCAGCGGGGAGTCGAGGAGGTAGCAGGACGACATCTGGGGGTGCCGGGTGCCGGAGTTGAAGAGCGTGGGGGAGGAGGGGAGGTAGTCGAGCCGGCTCATCAGGCGGTAGAGCGAGGCGACTTCGTCGAGCGCACGCCTGCTGTCGTCCTCCGCCAGACCGGCTGCCACGCGCAGCATGAAGTGCTGCGGGGTCTCGACGACCTTGCGGGTGATGGGGTGGCGCAGCAGGTAGCGGCTGTGCAGGGTGCGCAGGCCGAAGTAGCCGAAGCGGTCGTCGGCCTGCCGGTCGATCAGTTCGTCGAGGCGGGCCGCGTGGACGCGGACGAACTCGGCGGTGCGGTCGGCGATGAGGCCCTCGCGGTGGCCGACGGCGACGGACTCGGTGAAGGACGTCACGCCCTGCGAGGCGGCCTCGGCGCGGATCGAGATGGTCAGCAGCCGGGCGGCGACCTGCGAGTAGGCGGGGTCCTCCGAGATGAGACCGGCGGCGGCCTCCGTGGCCAGCTCGCGCAGTTCGGCCTCGTCGGCCTGCGCGGAGCGGCCGCGCAGCGCGGCGGCGGCGACGCGGCCGGGGTCTGCGTCGGGGAGGTCGGCGGTCAGCTCGGTCAGGATCCGCAGCAACGCGGTACCGGGGCCGTCGGTCTCCGGCGCGGTGACTGAAGCCGGGTCGGCTGGCGCGATGGTCACGTGGGGCTCTCCCTCGCTGGGCACGGGGGCCTGGCGGAGGGCAGGGGGCAGCCACGAACGCACGACGGCGTCGCGTCCCCGGCCCATTCCACGAGGCCCGGACGTCATGGCACCCGACCGGCTTGGTCGGGCGCACTGTCGGCAGGTCCTCGGACTGACGCCCATACGTGTGCGAACACGCATGAGTACACCGTTGCGGGACAGTTCCGGATTCGCACCGGATTCCCCTGCGACGACAGCGAGCATGAGCATACATCTTGTGCTGGGTTGTAGTAGCACCCCTAGATGTTGTGTCGCGCGCCGACTTCGGAGCGTGTCAGAACGTCAACTGATAGGTGAGCAGCACGAAGTCGCCGGCCTCCGGAATGGGGTTCCAGTCGCGCTCCGGGACGCGGACGAAGCCGAGGCGTTCGTAGATGCGGTGGGCGGCGCGCATGGTCGGCTGGGTGGACAGGACGATGCCGGTGCAGTCCTCGGCGGCTCGCGCGCGGTCGACGCAGGCGCGGACGAGTGCCTCGCCGGCGCCCCGGCCGCGGGCGGCCCGGTCGACGGCGAGCATCCGGATCTCGGCCTCGGTGGGGCCGGCCCGCTCGGCCATGTGCGTGCCGGCCGTGACGAAGGTGACCCCGCCGAGGATCCGGTCCCCGTCCGCGGCGACCAATACGTCGGCGACGGTCGCCCGCTTGGCCACGTCTCTGAGCTCGCCGAGGTACCAGTCGCTCTCCCCGAAGGTCAGCAGGTCGTCCTGGAGATAGGCCTGGGCGGTGATCTCGCCGAGGGTCTCGTATTCGCTGGGGTGCGCTGCCCGGATCACGATGTCCATGGGGGCGAGTGTGCCCGACGGGTACGACAACGGGCCGCCGGTTTTTCTCCGACGGCCCGCTCGTCCGGTGCGGCTCAGCTGCGGGCGGCGTAACCCCGTACCTTCAGCGTGGCGTTGTTGCGGCCGGGCAGCTTCGGTCCCTCGGCGCCTACCCAGCGGTACTGCTTCATGGTGATGCTGTCGGAGCCGCGGCCCGCGTTGCCCTCGACGGTGGTCACCGTGCGGCCGTCGCTGCCGCCCACTGCCACCACGACCGCGACATGCCCCCTGGGCGCACGGCTGTTGTGGTTGTGCCACACGATCACGTCCCCGCGCTGCGGCGGCTGTCCGGGTCGGTAGGGGTGGAACCGGTCGCCCACGCCGGTCTCCCAGGCCCGGGAGGACTTGTAGTCGGTGGGCGTCGCGGCCGAGTTGGCCCACATCGCGCGGGCGAAGTAGCCGCACCACGCGTCTCCGTTGAAGCCGTTGTACTCGTTGAGGTTCTTGCCGCCCAGGTAGTTGTCGTGTCCGGAGTCGCCGGGCGTGCTCAGCCTGACCGGGCCGTTGGGGGTCGCTTTGTAGCGGTGCGCGGTGGTGAGAGCGGTGTTGGCGCGGTCCACGATGGCCTGACGGAGGGGACTCGGCGCCGAGTTCGGGCGGGCGGCCGATGTGGCCGGGGCGGTGGACGCGGTCGCGGGAGCGCAGACGAGGGCGGGGACGGCGAGCAGGGCGGCCGCGATCAGGCTGTGCAGGGCATGGTGGCGCACGGATTCCTCCGGGGTGGTGGGTGAAGGGATAAGGGGCGCGGCGCACAACTCGCGTTCTCGCATGTGATGCCGCGCCCGCTGAACGCGCCGTCACTCCGGGTAGGTTGCCGACTCCGGAATGCGACGATGTGACGACAGGTGTAGCAGGTGCGATCAGAGTTCGACGAGGCCGATGAGGGGGTTGCCGGTTGCCGAAGCGAGGGGCAACCGGCAACAGGCGGGGACGGTGACGCCGACCGGCCGGACGGATCAGGAAACGGCAAGGCAGCCGGCTATGGCGCCGAGGTGCGGCGGCGCCGGATGGCGGCCGGTCTGACCCAGGACGCGCTGAGTACGAAGGTCAAGTACGACAAGGCCCACATCAGTCGCGTCGAGAACGGCCGGGCACCGGGCAGTGCCACTCTCGCCCAGGCCCTGGACACGTACTTCGGCACCGACGGCCGGCTCATCGCCCTCCACGAGCGGGAAGTCGTACGCAGCGGCCGTAAGCTCCCCACCCCCCGCAGCCCGGAAGGCGATTGTCCGTTCCGCGGCCTCGCCGCCTACACGGCCGCCTGGGCTCATCTCTACCGCGGTCGAGGCGCTGCCGTCGGCGCCCTGATCGAGGGTCTCGACCGGCGGGCTCCCGACCAGGGCCCCTATGTCGTGGTGGCGCCGTCCGGCGCGGGCAAGACCTCGCTCCTCAAGGCGGGACTCATGGGCGCCCTCGCGGCCGGCCGGCTGCCGGGCTCACAGGACTGGCCGGTCATCGAACTCACCCCGGGCGAGCAGCCGTTGGACCGGCTCGCGCAGGCTGTCACCGCCCGCCTGCGCACCGACCCCGACCGCACGCTCGCCGCTGTACGCTCATCCGCCGGGGACTTCGCCGACCTGCTGCGTGCGGCGGACCCGCGACCGGGGGAGCGGCCGGCCGAACGGCCCTACCGGACCCTGGTCCTCGTCGACCAGTTCGAGGAGGCGTTCGCGCAGTGCCAGGACCCTGGGCAGCGGCGGGCCTTCTTCGACCTGCTGTGTGAGCTGACCGCGCTCCGTGACGGCGCGGGCGAACCCGTCGTCCTCGTGGTGCTCGGCATGCGCGCCGATTTCTACGGCCGTTGCCTGACCCACCCCGGGCTCACCGCTGCCCTGCGCGCGGCTCCCTTCCTCCTCGAACCTATGACGGAGGTGGAACTGCGGGAAGTGATCACCGAGCCCGGCGAGGAGGCCGGCCTGGTCGTCGACGACGCGCTGGTCGAGGTCCTGCTGCACGAACTGGGCGCGTTGTCCGATCCGTTCGCCGACGACGAGGGCTGCGCGCCGGGTGCGCTGCCCCTGCTCTCCCACGCGCTCCGGGTCACCTGGATGCACCGCGAGGGCAACCGCCTCACCGCCGCCGCCTACCGCAAGTCCGGTGGTATCCGACGGGCCCTCTCCCTCTCCGCCGACCAGGTCTACGGGCAACTCGACGCCCGTGGGCAGCGCATCGCCGAGCATGCCTTCGTGCGCCTCGGCCGCCGTGACGACCTGCACGACACCACCCGTCGGCGCATCAGCCGTGCCCGGCTGCTCGACCTGCTGCCGGGCGACGAGGCCGAAGTCGCCGCCGTCCTGGAGGCGTTCGTAAGGGAGAGGCTGCTGACCGTCCACGCCGAACCCGGCGGCGAGGTCACCGTCCAGGTCGCCCACGAGGCGTTGCTCGCGTCCTGGCCCCTCGTACGACAGTGGATCACGCACGACCAGTTGATGGGCAGGGTCGGCCGGGGGCTGTCCGAAGCGGCCGTGCAGTGGCAGGACGCCCGACGCGACCATGCCCTGCTGCTGGCCGGCGCTCAACTGGCTGACTCCGTCCGTTGGGCGGACGAGCACGAGGACGAACTCGGCCCGCTGCCGAGGGAGTTCCTGGCGGCGAGCCGGGAGCGGGAGCGGCGGCGGGTGCGGCGGCGGCGGTGGGTGCTTCAACTGCTGGCTCTGGGGATCGCCCTGGTGGTGCTGGCTGCTGTGGTCGTCGTCATGAGCGCGAAGCAGCGGGCGACGGAGACGGAGGAGCGGACCTCCCATGCCAAGGCGCTGGCCAACCAGGCGTCCGCCCTGGGGGAGAGCAATCCCGAGGCATCCATGCGACTGGCCGCGGCCGCGTACGAGGAGGACCGATCGGCGGACAGCCGAGGTGCCCTCCTGAGCAGTGCGTCGATGATCTGGAACAGCCGGATCATCGACGCGGACACTCCGGTATCCGCACTCACCTGGGCGAAGGACGGCACCATCGCGTGGGGTGGTGACGACGGGGACATCCGAGAGTGGCGGCGGTCCCAGGACCCGACGGCCGCACACGTGCGATCCCGTAAACGCCCCTCAATCACGGCGGGCCAGGTCGACTCGCTCTCCTTCAGCGCGGACGGGAGGCAGTTGGCCGCGGGTTACGACGACGGATCGGTGTGGCTGTTCGGCGGCAAGGGACCGGCCCGGCCCCTGCTCCGGGGAGGTGGCGATCCCGCCGACGAGGACGCCGACATGCGCGTCGCGTTCTCGCCCGACGGAAGCCGTCTGGTCACCGCGGGCGGCGACGGGCGGATCCGGATGTGGCGGATGCCCCAGGCCCGCCTCGACTGGACCGCCGAACCCGGGGGCGAGGACGCGCCGGGCCCGATCCGAGCCGTCGCGTTCACCGACGACGGCCGCACTCTCGCGACGGGCGGCGGCAGCGACAAGTCGGGCACGGACCAGTCGTTCCGCAGCGTCCTGCTCTTCGACACCCGCAGAGGTCGGACCGTCGCACGGCTGCACGACCATCCGACGCGCTCGGTGCGCGCCCTGGCCTTCACCGCAGACGGCCGCGAACTGGTCGGCGGCGGCTTCGACGGCACCGTACGCGTCTGGGACGTCCGCGCCGAGCGGCGGATCCGTACGTACGAGACGCACACCGATTCCGTCATGGACGTGGCGGTCGGCCGCGACGGCACCCTGGTCAGCGGTTCGCAGGACAACACGGCTCAGGTCCGCGATCTCGGTCGGCCCGCCGACCTGCCGATCACCCTGATGGGCAACGCGGGTCCGGTCAACGCCGTCGCCCTGTCTCCGGACGGGGCGACCCTGGTCACCGGGGGAGAAGACGGGACGCTCCGGCTGTGGCGGCTGGCCGACAGCCCGGTGCGTACCGGCGCCAAGGCCTTCACCGCACTTGGCGGCTTCCGCGACGGCTACGCGACCGGCGACAGCGCGGGCACCGTCAGTCTCTGGGACGGCCGGGCCCGAAAGCCACGGCTCACCTGGCGGGCGGCCGAGGGCGAGATCACGGACCTCGCCTACAACCCGTCCGGCAGCCTCCTCGCCGTGACGAGCATGGACCACACGACCACCGTCTGGCGCACGGACACCGGCGAACGGCTGACCGAGCTGCCCAGGTCCGGGCGTGAGGTCCTGGCCGTCGCCTTCGACGGCACCGGCACCCGTTTGGTGACCGGGGGTTGGGACGACTACTTGCGGGTCTGGAACCTGAAGACCCGGCGCCTGCTGGCCTCCCGCAAGGCGGAGAACGTATGGGGCATCGCCCTCACCTCCGCGCGTGGCGGTCTTCTCGCCTCCAGCGGACAGGACCGAACCCTCACCCTGCGCACTTGGCCCGGCTTGAAGGTGGTCAGCCCCTACCCCCGCATCAGTCCCGACTCCGTCTTCGACGTCGCCTTCGATCCCAGCGGCCGGCTGCTCGCCTCGGCGGGCCGGGACCACGTCGTCGAGATCTGGGACACGCACACCCGCAAGACCGTCGCCCGACTGTACGGACACACCGCCCCGGTCCTGCGGGTCGCCTTCTCGCCGGACGGCAGGCGGCTGGTCAGCGCCTCGCGGGACGGTTCGGTACGGGTCTGGGAGCGCGCCGCCGATGGTGCCTGGCAGCCGTACGCCGCCCTGCGCGGTCCCGTCGGTGAGGTGCGCGGTGCCGTGTTCACGCCGGACGGCCGGGCCGTGCTCAGCGCCAACGAGGACGGCACTCTGCGCCGGTGGGACCTGGATCCGGCCCGGGCCCTGACCGGGATCTGCAGGCTCCTGGGGCCGGGAAGCCTGGACGGGTGGCGGGCGTTCGACGGCTCGGGCGCCGACACCCGCCCCTGTCGGTGAGCGGGGGCGGACAGGTTGCCTGTGTGTCGCCTGTGATGGCAACGCGGCAACCTCGCCCTTTGCCCCGAACGGCTCGGTCCCGCGGCTACGTTGAGTGCGCCGCCCCGGACTCCCGGAGAGCGCCTCACCCTGTGACGACCGGCTGAAATGAGCCCTGCGATGTCCCATGCCCCCGACCCGGACCCCGGGATCTCGGATGTCCCGCCCCCGAGTTCGTCCCGCGCCAGGCCGTTCCGCCGACGCAAGGCCTTCCCGCTGTTCCTTCTGCTGATCACGGTCGGCACGGTGGTCGCGGCCACGGTGTCTCCCGTGTCGGTGCAGGCTCTGGCCGCGGCGGTCAGCTCGCTCTGCGCGCTCTGGCAGTTGGTGCGGAGCGGAAACCGGGACAGCCGGTGACGCGAACGGGCCGCCGGATCTTCTCCGACGGCCCGTTGCACAGGTAAGCCCACCAGCTAGTGCGAGGTCCCCGCCGTAGCCGGCGGCAGTTCCACCTCCACGCCCGGGTCACCCGCATCCGCCGTATAGTCGCCCGGCTGCGTCTCGTCCACGCCCTCCGGGGCCTTCAGTGCCTTCAGGGCGAAGGTCAGGACCACCGTCACCACCACGTTCAGGACGAACGCCGTGAGGCCGATGTAGCCGATCTCGCCGATGCCCGGGATCTCCTTGGAGGAGCCGCCGAAGTGCTTCTGGGTCGGGGAGGCGACGCCGTACGCGGCGGCCGTGCCGTAGATCATGCCGACCGCCCAGCCGGCGAGCAGCGCCCAGCGGTGGAACCAGCGGGTGAACAGGCCGCCGACCAGGGCCGGGAAGGTCTGCAGGATCCAGATGCCGCCCAGCAGCTGGAAGTTGATGGCTACCGTCTTGTCCATGGTGAGGACGAAGACCAGGGCGCCCACCTTCACCAGGAGGGACACCAGCTTGGAGACCTTGGTCTCCTGGGCCGGGGTCGCCTCCGGGTTGATGAAGTCCTTGTAGATGTTGCGGGTGAAGAGGTTGGCGGCCGCGATGGACATGATGGCCGCGGGCACGAGCGCGCCGATGCCGATCGCCGCGAAGGCCACGCCCGCGAACCAGTCCGGGAACATGTCCTCGAACAGCTGCGGGATCGCCAACTGCCCGTTGCTGACCTTGACTCCGGCCGCGATGGCCATGAACCCGAGCAGCGCCAGCAGGCCGAGCATCAGCGAATACAGCGGCAGGATCGTGGTGTTGCGCCGGATCACCTCACGGCTCTTGGAGGAGAGCGTCGCGGTGATCGAGTGCGGGTACATGAAGAGCGCCAGCGCGGAGCCCAACGCCAGGGTGGCGTACGTCCATTGACCCGCCTCGGCCGGCGCGAGGGCGCCGCGCGGTGCGCCGGTCGCCGGGTTGGTCTGCGCGAACGCCTCGCCGGCCTTGGCGAAGATGTCGTCGAAGCCGCCCAGCTTGATCGGGATGTAGATGATCGCGACCGCGATGACGATGTAGATCAGCGTGTCCTTCACGAACGCGATCAGCGCGGGCGCGCGCAGCCCCGAGGAGTAGGTGTACGCCGCCAGCACGCCGAAGGCGATCAGCAGCGGGAGGTCCTTCACGAACCAGTTGGTGTCCTCGCCGCCGCCGACGCCCATCACGTCCAGGACCGCCTGGATACCGACGAGTTGGAGCGCGATGTACGGCATCGTCGCCAGGATGCCGGTGACGGCCACCGCGAGCGAGAGGCCCTTCGAGCCGAACCGGCCGCGCACGAAGTCGGACGTCGTCACATAGCCGTGCTTGTGCGAGACCGACCAGAGGCGGGGCAGGAAGGTGAAGATCAGCGGATAGACGAGGATCGTGTACGGCACCGCGAAGAAGCCGGCCGCGCCGGCCGCGTAGATCGCCGCCGGGACCGCCACGAACGTATACGCCGTGTAGAGGTCGCCGCCGAGCAGGAACCAGGTGATCCAGGTGCCGAACGACCGTCCGCCCAGGCCCCATTCGTCGAGGCTGGCCTCGTTCTCGGCCCGGCGCCAGCGGGCCGCCAGGAAGCCGACGACCGTGACGGCCACGAAGAAGAAGATGAAGACGGCGAGCGCTACGCCGTTCACGCCGTCGTTCACTTGGCGGCACCCTTCGTGCGGGCGCGCTGGTCACGCTGCCACAGCTGGTACGCGGTCATGGTCAGCGCGGTGGAGATGAGCACCCACAGCATCTGGTACCAGTAGAAGAAGGGGATGCCGATGAACGTCGGGTCGATCTTGGCGTACGAGCCGACCCAGAGCATCGCCACGAACGGGGCGATCAGACAGAGGGCGATCACCACGCGGACCGGTGTCACCACCGGCGGTTTCACTTCGGGTACATCTGACATTCCGCGGCTCCGTCCCCTCACTGGCCACCAGGGATCGCCTGTGATCACCTGGGTAACGCGCAGGCAATGTAGGTCACGGTGTCACGGATGCGGAAGACCTCGTCCGCATATCGGTATGTCGATTCTGTGAAAGCCCGACAGATGGCCCAACAGGGGCCCGTACGAGGCCCCCGCACGCTCCTCAGCAGCAGCGGAAGCCCTGCCTGGGGTCCGCCTCCTGACGGTCCGTGCGCATCCGCTCGAACTCCCGCCGGGACGGCAATGCCGCGTCCGGATGGTCTTTCCGTACGTGCGTGACGTACCGGTCGTAGGCCGACTCGTCGGTCAGCTCACGCACGTACCAGCGCACTCCTCTAATCGCCCGGCGCAGCGGTACCGACGGCCGCACGGCGTTCCTCCTCCTTCTCGGTCCGGGTCGGGAACAGGCCGGCCGGGGCGGTGAGCTTCGACTCGACGTACGGCGACTCGCTCAGCGTGGACAGGGCCGGGCGGCGGACATGGCGGACGCAGACGCGGGCCGCGTCCGCGATCACGACGATGATCAGGACCGCCAGGACTGCCGTGAGGACGCCGTCCACCGTGGAGTTGGTGACCACGGTGTGCATGTCGTCCATGGTCTTGGCGGGCGGCAGCACCTTGCCGGAGTCGATCGCGTCCTGGAAGACCTGGCGCTGCTTGAAGAAGCCGACCCGCGGGTCGCTGGAGAAGACCTTCTGCCAGCTCGCCGTCAGCGTGACCGTGGCGTCCCACGCGAGCGGAATCCCGGTGATCCAGGCCCACTTGAGGCGGCCGGACTTGACCAGCAGGGTGGTGCAGACGGCGAGGGCGACCGCGGCCAGGAGCTGGTTGGAGATGCCGAAGATCGGGAAGAGCTGGTTGATCCCGCCGAGGGGTTCGTGGACGCCGACCCAGAGGAAGTACCCCCAGAGCGCGCACACGATCGCGCTCGTCAGCGCCAGGCCGGGCTTCCAACTCACGTTCCTGAACGGCCGATACAGGTTCCCCAGCATGTCCTGGAGCATGAACCGGCCGACCCGGGTGCCGGCGTCGAGCGCGGTCAGGATGAACAGCGCCTCGAACATGATCGCGAAGTGGTACCAGAAGGCCCGCAGGCTCCCGCCGGTGACCTTGGAGAAGATCTCCGAGACACCGACGGCCAGCGTGGGCGCGCCGCCGGTGCGGGAGAGCAGGCTCGACTCCTCGACCCGCTGCGCCGCCCGGGCGAGCGCGTCCGGCGAGATCTGGTAGCCCCAACTCCCCACCACCTGCGAGGCGTTCTGCACGGTGGTGCCGATGACCCCGGCCGGCGCGTTCATCGCGAAGTACAGACCGGGGTCGATGATGCTCGCCGCGAGCAGCGCCATGATCGCGACCGAGGACTCCATCAGCATGGAGCCGTAGCCGATCATCCGGACCTGCGTCTCCTTCTGGATCATCTTCGGCGTCGTACCGCTGGAGATCAGCGCGTGGAAGCCTGACAGCGCCCCGCAGGCGATGGTGATGAAGACGAAGGGGAAGAGCGAGCCGGCGAAGACCGGGCCGTTGCCGTGCTTGGCGAAGTCGGTGACGGCGTCCATCTTCAGCGTCGGCAGGGCGATGACCACGCCGAGGGCGAGCAGCGCGATGGTGCCGATCTTCATGAAGGTGGAGAGGTAGTCGCGGGGCGCGAGCAGCATCCAGACCGGCAGGATCGAGGCGATGAAGCCGTACGCGACCAGCCAGACCACCAGGGTCGAGGGCGCGAGGGTGAAGGTGTCGGCCCACGAGGACTCGGCGACCCAGCGCCCCGCGACCAGGGCGAGCAGCAGCAGGCCCACGCCGATCAGGGAGACCTCGGCGATCCGGCCGGGGCGCAGGACCCGCAAGTAGAAGCCCATGAGCAGGGCGATGGGGATGGTCATGCCGATGGAGAAGGTGCCCCACGGGGAGGCGGCGAGGGCGTTGACGATGACCAGGGCCAGCACGCCGAGCAGGATGATCATGATGGCGAAGGCGGCGATCAGGGCCGCCGCGCCGCCGAAGGGGCCGATCTCCTCGCGGGCCATCTGCCCCAGCGACCTGCCGTCGCGGCGGGTGGAGAAGAACAGCACCACCATGTCCTGGACGGCGCCGGCGAAGACCACCCCGGCGATGATCCAGATCGTGCCGGGCAGATAGCCCATCTGCGCGGCGAGCACAGGACCGACCAGCGGGCCCGCGCCGGCGATCGCGGCGAAGTGGTGGCCGAGCAGGACGCGCCGGTCGGTGGGGTGGAAGTCGATGCCGTTGTCGAGGCGTTCGGCCGGGGTGGCCCTCGTGCCGTCGACCTTGAGCACCTTCTGCACGATGAACTTCGCGTAGAAGCGGTAGGCGATGGCATACGTGCCGAGGGCGGCGGCGACCATCCAGGCGGCCGAGACGTCCTCGCCCCGGGAGAGCGCCAGCACGGACCAGCCGGTGGCACCGATCAGCGCGACAAGGGTCCAGATGGCGATGGAGCGGACGTTCGCGGTACGCACTGGGATGTCCTCCCGTCCATGCGGCGACGGGAGGAACGTAGAGCAGGAAAGGGAGTTGCGCTACACCGCGTGCACCACGCGGTGTGCGCTGTCGCAAGTCGCGACCGGCTCAGTGGCGCGAGTTGGCGAGTTACCCGTTCGGTCTGTCGAGTTACCGGTTCAGTCCTGCGGGCGCTTGAGGCGGGCCACGAACTTGTAGCGGTCGCCGCGGTACACCGACCGCACCCACTCCACCGGCTGCTCGTCCCGGTCCAGCGAGTGGCGGGAGAGCATCAGCATCGGCAGGCCGACGTCGGTGCCGAGCAGGCCGGCCTCGCGCGGGGTGGCCAGCGAGGTCTCGATGGTCTCCTCGGCCTCGGCCAGGTGGACGTCGTAGACCTCGGCCAACGCCGTGTACAGGGACGTGTACTTGACCAGCGACCTGCGCAGGGCGGGGAAGCGCTTGGCGCTGAGGTGGGTGGTCTCTATGGCCATCGGCTCGCCGTTGGCCATGCGCAGCCGCTCGATGCGCAGCACCCGGCCGCCGGTGGTGATGTCCAGCAGGTCGGCGAGCCGGTCGTCGGCGGTGATGTAGCCGATGTCCAGGAGCTGCGAGGTGGGTTCGAGGCCCTGGGCGCGCATGTCCTCGGTGTACGAGGTGAGTTGGAGCGCCTGCGAGACCTTGGGCTTGGCGACGAAGGTGCCCTTGCCCTGGATCCGCTCAAGGCGTCCCTCGACGACCAGTTCCTGAAGGGCCTGGCGGACGGTGGTGCGCGAGGTGTCGAACTCGGCCGCGAGGGTCCGCTCGGGCGGCACCGGCGTACCGGGCGTCTGCGTCTCCGTCATGTCGAGCAGGTGTTTCTTCAGGCGGTAGTACTTGGGCACGCGCGCGGTACGGACGGTCGCCCCACCCTCGTTCTCCGCACTGCTGACGTCGGTGCTCATGCTCTGCCTTCCCGGCTCCGGATGCGGCTCGTTTCGTGATCCCCTCTGTATACCGTCGCCACCTGTTTTGGTCTAGTCCACAGAGCCAAGTGGTCTAGCGGAGGAGCGTACTCCGGGGCCAGGGTTTTCGCTGCCTTCTTACTTAAAGGTTCCTGCATATGTAGGTCCCATAACGGCTGGTCAGGGCGGTTTCGAGCACCCTTGACAGGGCATCTGGTCTGGTCCAAGCTCCCGGTACTGGTCTACACCACTGGTCCAGGTCCCGGCCTAACGCGATGCGGGGAGGCCAGGGGGGTTTGTGGCATCCCTGAGGAGGGTGGCGTGAAGCGCAAGCTGATAGCCGCGATCGGTATCGCGGGAATGATGGTCTCCATCGCGGCATGCGGGGACAGTGACAGCAAGGACAAGGGGTCGGACAGCGCGGACGTCAAGTCGCTGACCGTCTGGCTCACCGTCGACGCGCAGAACAACTGGCCCGAGCTGGTGAAGGCCGCCGACGCGGCGATCGTGAAGAAGCACCCCGGCATCAAGATCAAGCACGAGTACTACGGCTGGCCGGACAAGAACACCAAGCTCGACGCGGTCCTGGCCACCGACAAGGTGCCGGACGTGGTCGAGATGGGCAACACCGAGATGCTGTCCTACATGGTCAAGGGCGCCTTCGCCCCGGTGGACGCGGCGAAGTTCGACAACTCCTCCGCGTGGCTGGACGGCCTCAAGGCCTCGGTGGAGTACCAGGGCAAGACCTACGGCGTGCCGTACTACGCGGGTGGACGCGTCGGCAACTGGCGCAAGGACCTGTTCGCCTCGGTGGGCGTCAAGGCCGCGCCGAAGACGTACGCGGAGCTCACCTCCGCGCTGGACAAGGTGCAGAAGAAGGAGGGCGACAAGTTCTCCGCCTGGTACCAGCCCACCCGTGACTGGTACGCGGCCATGTCCTACGTCTACGACGCCGGCGGCTCCATCGCCAAGGAGGACGGCGGCCAGTGGAAGGCCAACCTCTCCTCGCCGGAGTCCATCAAGGGCCTCACCGAGTTCAAGAACGTCATCGACAAGTACATGCACGGTGACAAGACCAAGGACGAGTCCGACCGTTACATCGTCTACGGCCAGGGCAAGTCCGGCATGATCTTCGGCGCGGCCTGGGAAGGCGCGACCGCGGCCGACCCGAAGAACGACAAGACCGGCAAGCTCAAGGACAACCTCGAGAACTTCGTGATGCCCGGTCCGTCCGGCAAGAACATGCCGGTCTTCCTGGGCGGCTCCGACCTCGCTATCCCGGTGAAGTCGAAGGCCCAGGGCGTCGCCGCCGAGTGGATCAACGCCTTCACCGGCACCACCGGCCAGAAGGGCCTGATCGCCAAGGGCAACCTGCCCAACAACAAGACCGACCTCGCCCCCCTGAAGTCCGACCCCGCCACCGAGGTCCCGGCCACCGCGGCCGAGTCCAGCTGGTTCGTGCCCATGGCACCCGGCTGGGGTCAGGTCGAGAAGGCCCAGGTCCTGCAGACCATGCTGCAGAGCATCGGCACCGGCAAGAAGTCGGTCGAGGACGCCGCTAAGGAAGCGGACGCCGCGATCGACAAGGTCATCAACACCAAGTGACCTGAGAGCAGGGCCTCGTCCGGGGGACGGGGCCCTGCTCCTCGTACGACCTGAGGGACCGCTGAGGAGCGCGCGATGAGTGCCGCAGACACGACCACCCCTGCCAAGGTGCCGACCCCGCGCCAGGCACCACCACCGGACGTACCGGACCGGCCGAGGAGAAAGCGGACGAACGGCGGAGCCGGGACGCCGTGGCTGCTGCTCGCGCCCTGCCTGCTGATCCTCATCCTGGTCATGGGGTATCCGCTGGTCCGCCTGGTCACCCTGTCGTTCCAGAAGTTCGGGCAGTCCCAGCTGTGGGGCTTCCAGCCGGCCGAGTCGGTCGGGTTCGACAACTTCACCAACGTGCTGAGCGACGGCGAGTTCTGGCAGGTCGTCCTCCGTACCGTGATCTTCGCGGCCGGCTGCGTCATCTTCACGATGGTCGCCGGCATGCTGATCGCGCTGCTGTTGCAGAAGGTCTCCGGCTGGGTGAAGACCCTGGTCAACATCGCCCTGGTGGCAAGCTGGGGCATGCCGATCATCGTCGCCACCACCGTCTTCAAGTGGCTCTTCGACGCCGACTACGGCGTCCTGAACGCGATGCTCAGCAAGCTGCCCGGCGTCGAGCTGATCGGCCACAACTGGTTCGCCAGCGGACCGCAGGGCCTCGCCGTGATCATGCTCCTGGTGGTCTGGGGAGCCGTCCCGTTCGTGGTCATCACGCTGAGCGCGGGTCTGACTCAGGTCCCCAAGGAGCTGGAGGAGGCCGCCCGCCTCGACGGCTCGGGCGCGTTCAGCGTCTTCCGCTACGTCACCCTGCCGATCCTCAAGCCGATCATCGTGATGCTCACGACCCTGTCGGTCATCTGGGACATGGGCGTCTTCCCGCAGGTCTTCGTGATGCGCAACGGCCACCCCGAGCAGGAGTTCCAGATCCTGACCACCTACTCCTACGACCGTGCCTTCGTCGTCAACGACTACGGGCAGGGCTCGGCGATCGCCCTGATCACCGTCGTACTGCTGCTGGGTGTGGTCGCCGTGTACATGCGCCAGATGCTCAAGATCGGAGAGGTCGAATGAGCGCCATCGCTTCCGCGGGCCGCCGCCGCAACCGGCAGGGCCGGTCGAAGGCCGGCTGGAACATTCTCGGCCTCCTGGTCTTCCTCGTCGCGGGCTTCCCCGTCTACTGGATGATCAACACGGCGATCAAGCCGGCCAAGGACGCCATCGACCCGGACCCGAGCCTGCTGCCCACCGGCTTCACCCTGTCCAACTTCGACCGCGCGCTGGACATCGCCGACTTCTGGGGCCCGGTCGGCCGCAGCCTCATCGTCTCCCTGACGGTCGTCGCGATCGGCATCGTCGTCGGCCTGCTGGCCGCGCTCGCCATCTCCCGGTTCGCCTTCCGTGGCCGCAAGATCGTGATCGTCGGCATCCTCGCGGTGCAGATGGTCCCGCTGGTCGCCATGATCATCCCGGTCTTCCTGCTGCTGAACGACCTGGGTCAGTACGACAAGCTCTCCGGCCTGATCCTCACCTACCTGACCTTCATCCTGCCCTTCACGGTGTGGACGCTGCGCGGCTTCATCGTCAACATCCCCAAGGAGCTGGAGGAGGCCGCGATGGTCGACGGCTGCTCCCGCACCGGCGCCTTCGTCAGGGTCGTCTTCCCTCTCCTGGCCCCCGGCCTGGTCGCCACCTCGGTCTACGGCTTCATCCAGGCCTGGAACGAGTACCTCTACGCCCTGATGCTGCTCAGCCAGGAGAAGCAGACGGCGACCGTCTGGCTCGGCAACTTCACCACGAAGCACGGCACCGAATACGCGCCGATGATGGCCGGCGCCACCATGATGGCCGTGCCGATCGTGGTCCTCTTCCTCCTCGTCCAGCGCAAGATGGCCGCGGGTCTCACCGCTGGCGCCGTGAAGGGATAACGCCCCCCGATGACGACTCTCGCCCACGGCGCGGACACCCTGACGCGCGATGCCCTGACCGTCCTGCAGCCCGGCTTCACGGGCACCACCGCGCCCGACTGGGTGCTGCGCAGGCTCGGTGAAGGCCTCGCCTCCGTCGGCCTGTTCGGCCGCAACATCGCCACCCCCGAGCAAGTCACCGCGCTGACGGCCCAGTTGCGCGCCGAACGCGACGACGTGCTCGTGGCGATCGACGAAGAGGGCGGCGACGT
>NZ_JBSFLV010000085.1:0-41976 GCF_053599215.1 Streptomyces sp. NPDC001002
GACCTTCGCGCTGATCGACCGGTCGAGGGTGTTGACCACCAGAACCGCCTTGTCGGTGGCCAGAACGCGAACGTTGGGCACGTCGTCGGCGGCCACGGAGACGGTCTCGTATGTCGCGCCCGGCCCGAACTCCTGGTTGAAGCGGGCGATCAGGTCGAACATGGGCAGCTTCTTGCCGCCGGCCGCGCCGTCGGTCGGGGTCCACAGACAGCCGGGGCAGTCGGTGCCCTTCTCGTCCTCGGGGTTCCAGTAGAAGCCGGAGGAGGCACCGCCCTTGACCATGGCGATCATTCCGGCGGCCTGCACGGCGACGCGGCGGTTCTCGGACCAGCCTCTGCGTTCGTCCTTGCCGTCGGCGGGCTCGACGTAGTACTCGGCCCACCACAACGGCAGCTTGTCGCCGGTCTGCTGGCGCACCCACTTGCCGACGGCGGTGAACTTATCGGTGGCCGCGAACTCGTTCGGCAGCATCTCGTCGTCGTTGGTGTAGCTGGAGCCGTCGACGACGACGAAGTCGGCGCCCACCTTGTGCTTGTTCCAGTAGTCGAAGGCGTCGAGGACCCGCTGATCCATCGCGCCCCAGGGCCCCTTGAAGGTCGAGGAGGCCTCGCCCGCGCGCGGGTCGACGCTGTCCATGACCAGGTAGGGCCCGCCCACCATGATGTCCTTGTCGACCTTCTTCAGCGCCTTGTAGACCAGGTTGTAGAGCTTGGTGTACCCCTCGTAGTCCCAGCGGCCCTCGGAGTCGTTCCAGAAGCCCTTGAACTCGTTCCAGACGACGAAGTGACGGACGTCCGGGTAGCGCTTGGCGACGGTCGCGGCGAGCGCGGCGAAGTCGGCGAAGTGCGCGGGCTGCGGGGCGGTCTCAAGGGAGGCCTGGCTCCAATCGGTGTTGTTCACACCGGCCTTGCCGCCCTTCATCCAGTCCGGTGAGCAGCACAGGGTGATGACCGGGGTGCCGCCGGTCTTGCGGATGAAGTCGATACGGCGGTCCATCGCGCCGAAGTCGTAACGCCCCTTCACCGGCTCGGGGTTGTCCGCGCCCCAGCCCATGATCGCCTGGTCCTGCGGCACACCGCCGGCATCGGAGATGAGCCCCTCGACCCGCTCGGTGGCGGCGGAAGCGCCCTCGTCCGCGCTGAACTGCGTGTGCGTGAAGCCCCAGCCGACCTCGGGCTTGTCCTGGTCGGGCGGAGTCGCCGGAGTGCCGTGCACGGTGTCGCCGTTGCGCGAGGTGCCCGCCGTGCTCGCGCCGCCGTCCGGCAGCGTGTTGATCAGCGTCACGATGAGGGCCAGTGCGGCCACGCCCACGCCCAGCAGCGCGGTGAGCCGCCACCGCCCTGCCCCCGAAGTCCACCCATGACGTCCCATTGAGGGCAACAGTAACCAAGGCCGTCCCTGATCGGGCAGATGTTGTGGATGCACAGCTCTGTAACAGGACAGAGCCGGTACGGAGGGGACACCGGGCGGACACCTCGGGGACGCAACCCGGACACAACCGGACCAAGCGGCCGCCGCCGACACACCCGGCGCACTGCGGAAAGCGGGTGCACCGGACGCCCCGGTGTCGGATCATGGACGCCATGTCTGCCAACCCACACGACGCTCTGCCGATCCGGCTCAACGTAGACGACAGCGACTCGCCGTCCGATGTCGTCGACGCGCTGTTCCTCGGCCGCTTCGCGACGGGCGAGCAGCCGTACTCGCACGCGGCCAACATCGACCGCGTACGCACGGGTGCCACGCTGCTGCCGGCCGGCGCCCGGGTGCTGCGCGTCGCCCGCGACGACGACCGCAGCGCGACGCTGGCGGAGGGCGACGGCTGGACCCTGCTCGTCTCGCGCTGGAACCGCGGCGCGGACGTCACGGTCACCGCGACCACCGCCGACCTGGCCGAGAAGGTCCTGGACCAGGCCACGGACGGTGCGGCGGACGAGCCCGAACCCCAGCCGGAGAACGTGACGATGGGCTTCTGGTACGTCTCCCCCAGGCGCGGTCCGCACCGCACCACCCGGCAGATCTCCGCCGGCACCTGGGACGAGGTGCGGGACAACTACACGGCGCCGGTGGCGGACGCGATGGACCGCCTGATGAAGACGACCCCGGAGGACATCGCGGGCCGGCTCCTGCTCCTGCACGGCCCGCCGGGCACCGGCAAGACCTCCGCGCTGCGCACGCTCGCCCGTTCCTGGCGGGACTGGTGCCAGGTGGACTGTGTCCTGGACCCCGAGCGCCTCTTCTCCGACGTCGGCTATCTGATGGACATCGCGATCGGCGAGGAGGACGGCACGGGCAAGGGCCGCTGGCGCCTGCTCCTCCTGGAGGACTGCGACGAACTGATCCGCGGCGAGGCGAAGCACACGGCGGGCCAGGCGCTGTCGCGCCTGCTGAACCTGACGGACGGCCTCCTCGGCCAGGGCCGCAACGTCCTGGTCGGCGTGACGACCAACGAGGACCTGGAGCGCCTCCACCCCGCGGTCGTCCGCCCCGGCCGCTGTCTGGCCCGCATCGAGGTGGGTCCCTTGACCCGCGGCGAAGCGGTCACGTGGCTCGGCACGGAGGAGGGCGTGGGCAGAGAGGGCGCGACCTTGGCGGAGCTGTACGCCCTGCGCCGGGGGACGTCTCCGACGGCGGTACCGGAACCTCGGGAGGGGGCGGACGCGGGGTTGTACCTGTAAGTGAGCGGGGTTGGTGCCATCGGGCAACCTGATGTACACGCCGCCAAGTCACGTCCCGCCGCGACGGCGATCAGCCACAGCGACGCATCCCGGCGGTGCCGAACTCACCTCAACTCGCCCCGTAGGCCGCCCGCAGGGCATCCCGCACGGCGGCCAACGCATCCCCCTCAGCCAACCCAAGACGCCGAACCCGATCGACGTAAGCCTGAGCAGCCGACGCCGCCTCACGCTCAGCGGCCGAGCCGGCGGCAGCTACAAACGTTCCGTTGCGCCCCCGCGTCTCGATCACCTCGTCCGTCTCCAGCGCCCGGTACGCCTTGGCCACCGTGTTCGCCGCGAGCCCCAGCGACTCGGCAAGACCCCGCACGGTCGGCAACCGGTACCCCACCGGCAGCACACCCGCCCGCGCCTGTTCGGAGATCTGCGCCCGCACCTGCTCGTAGGGCGCGGCACTGTCGTCGATGTGGATCTTCAAGGTCACGCAGCGATTGTCCCGCACCCACCCGAAAATAGGAGGCACCGGGTCGCCTCCGGCCCGTAGCGTTCGCCGTCATGACTGTGACCGTGCGCGACCTCCGCACCGACGTGCCGGCCGAGGTGGCGGAGTTCTCCGACATCCGCCACCTGGCACTCCCCCACATCCTGTGGACCCCGGAGGCCATCCTCCACAACCTGACCCACACGCCCCCGGCCGCCCGCAACCGCTCCCTCGTCGCGGAGCAGGACGGCGAGTTGATCGGCACGGCCCAGGTGGGCCTCGCCCACGAGAGCCCGGAGCCGGGCCAGGGATACCTCAACATCTACGTCCACCCGGACCGCACCCGCCGCGGTGCCGGCGCGCTCCTGGTCCGCGCCGCCGAGGAGCACCTGGCCGCGAGCGGGGCGACGAAGCTGTACGCGTGGGTGGTCGACGCGCCGGCCAACCGCGCGTTCGCCGAGCGCCGCGGCTACCGCGCCAGCCGCTCCGCGCAATTCCTCCGCCTCGACCTGGTGAACGGCACCCTCCCGCCCCGCCAGGACCTCCCGGCCGGCGTCGAACTGCGCACCGGCGCCGACTACGCGGACGACCCGCGCCCTGTGTTCCGCCTCGACGCGGAGACGATGGCCGACGAACCGAGCGACGTGGACGTCGCGTTCACGGACTACGAGGCCTGGCTCGCGGAGACCTGGCGGCACCCGCAGTTCAGCCCCGAGCTGACCTCGGTCGTCCTGGTCGACAGCCGCCCCGCCGCCTTCACGCTGGCCCGCACCGACGGCGGCACCCGCTACGGCACCGCGATGACCGGCACCTCCCGCGACTTCCGCGGCCGCGGCCTGGCCAAGCTCGCCAAGAACGACTCCCTGCACCGCGCCCGCGCCGCCGGGTACACGGAGGCCCTCACGGGCAACGACGCCGGCAACGAGCCCATGCTGGCGGTCAACAAATGGTTCGGATACGAGGTCTGTGGAACGGAGGTGCGGTATGTCCGCGAACTCGGCTGATTCCGCACGGTGGTTGGACGTCGTCCTCGTCAAGGCGGGCCGCACGAAGATCCGTTACGCGGCCGAGCTGCTCGGCGACGACGGCAACCGGATCGCCGTACGCGCCCCCTGGGCCGGCGAGGGCGTGCGCGACTTCGGCTTCGTCCGGTTCGAGAAGGGTGATGTCTTCACCGAGTACTACTGGCGCGACCGCTGGTACGCGGTGAAGGAGGTCCGCGACTCCGCGGGCACCGTCAAGGGCTGGTACTGCGACATCACCCGCCCCGCCGTGCTCTCCGGCACCGAACTGGTCGTCGAGGACCTCGACCTGGACCTGTGGCGCTCCGCCGACGGCACGGACGTACTCCGCCTGGACGAGGACGAGTTCGCGGAGAGCGGTCTGACGGAGACGGATCCCGAGGCCGCCGCAGCCGCCGTGGCCGCGCTGGAGGAACTGGAACGGCTCGCCGTCGAGGGCGACTTCGACGCGCTGCTGCTCTGAAGCCTCTCGCCAGGTGTGACCGCCCTGGAGCCTCTCGCCAGGTGTGACCGCCCGGGCGTCTCACACCACCGCCACCACCACATACCGCTCGTCCTCCACGTCCCTCCCCCACAGCAGCGCGTCCCCCGACAACCGCTCCACCCGGACCTGCCCGGCGAGCGGTGCCACGAGGTCGGCGAGCCGGTCGGCGGGTATGCCGACCGGGCTGACCGTGCCCCACACCCCTTCGACGAGGACGAGCCGGCCGCCGGGGCGCAGCAGCCCCCGCCAGTGCCGCAGGGCGCGGCCGGGGTCGGGCAGCGTCCACAGGACATGTCGGACGAGCACGGTGTCGTAGAGCTGCTCGCCCACCGGTGGTGCCGCCGCGTCACCGAGGAGGAACACCGCGTCACGTCCGGCGAGCTTGGCCCGGGCGAGGTCGACCATGGCCGGGGAGCGGTCGACGCCGGTGACGCGGTGTCCCTGCTCGGCCGCGAGGAGCGACAGGCTGCCGGTGCCGCAGCCGAGGTCGAGGACGTCGGACGCGCGCGGCGGCAGCCAGTCGCGCAACCGCTCGGCCCAGGCGGCGCGCACCACGGGGTCGCGAAGCCCGTGGTCAGGCTCCTCGTCGAAGCCCACGGCCTCGGCGTCCCAGTCGACGCCAGGGAAACCCTCGTCGTTCGTCATGCGCCCAAGAGTGACACCCGCCACTGACAACCGAATCGTGACAGCCGCCACTGACAGACCGGGACCGATGAGTCACCCTCCCGGGAAAGGTCTACCAACCTGAGAACGCGGGAAATCGGTAGGCATCGAAGGAGGCAGCCATGCGCCGGACGACTGTGCAGAAGCCCCTGAAGAAGACGGACACCCGCAGGGTGCGCGAAGAGGCCGACGAGCGTCCGGCCGGGCGCCCCGAGGTCCGAAAGGACATCGCGCGCACGTGGTGGCCGGACGGCTGACCCGCCCGGTCAGTCCTGTCGGTCCGGTCGGTCCAGGCGCTTGCGATAGTGGATACGGTCGTAGGGCCCGTCCACACGCCGCTCCACGACCTCGTACCCGTAGCGCGGATAGATCTTCTGGTTCTCCCACATCATCGCGTTGGTGTAGAGCCTGACCTCGGCCAGACCGAGCTCACGCGCGCGTGCGTCCACGAAGCGCAGCAGCCGCCGCCCCACGCCTGTGCCGTGCGCGTCGGGATGGACGGCGATGCTGTCGAGGAACAGATGGTCGTCGTACTCCTCCAGCACGACCAGGCCGACGACGGGCTCCCCCGTCACGAACACCTTCCCCGCGCCCACGTTCGCCGCATGATCCGCCCCCATGGGCAACGGCTCGCGTCCGATGCGCTCGATGTAGGGCCGGTAGGCGGCATCGGTCACGTCCCGCACGGCCGGCACGTCGGCGGCGACGGCCCGCCGGATCTCATCGGTTCCCATGCCGCGCACGGTACCTACCTGATCTCAGTCTGAGCACTCCCTTAACGGCGCCATAAGGATCTCCTCCCCCCGCCTCCAGCAGGCGATTTAACGGTCTCTTGGGGCTAGCTTGCTGATCGCCCCCCACGGGATCCCGCCCACCGGATCGTCACGGAGTCCGTGGGCGGGATCCACCCCCAAGTCGTGGACCGCTTCGAGGAGTTCGCCATGCCCGCTCGCCGTCGCAAGGTCGCCACGCTCGCCGTCCTCGGTACGGTTCCGCTCGCGCTGACCGCCCTGGCCACCGCGCCGGCGTCCGCGCACGGCTCGATGGGCGATCCGGTCAGCCGGGTCGCGCAGTGCTACGCGGAGGGGCCCGAGAGCCCGAAGTCGGACGCGTGCAAGGCGGCGGTCGCGGCGGGCGGCACGCAGGCGCTCTACGACTGGAATGGCATCCGGATCGGTGACGCCAACGGGCAGCACCAGGCGCTGATCCCGGACGGCAAGCTGTGCAGCGCGAACAACGCGGAGTTCAAGGGCCTCGACCTGGCCCGCGCGGACTGGCCGGCGACGAACGTGCGCGCCGGCTCGTACACCTTCAAGTACCGCGTGACCGCGCCGCACAAGGGCACGTTCAAGGTGTACCTCACCAAGGCCGGCTACGACCCGGCGAAGTCGCTGGCCTGGGCCGACCTGGATCTGGCGCACCCGGTCGCGACGGCCACCGACCCGGTCGCCGCGGGCGGCTTCTACACCTTCTCCGGCACCCTCCCCCAGCGCTCCGGCAAGCAGCTCCTGTACGCGATCTGGCAGCGCTCGGACAGCCCCGAGGCCTTCTACTCCTGCTCGGACGTGACGTTCGGCGGAAGCAGCGTGGGAAGCGGCACCCGGAGCAACACCGGCAGTGGTACGCCGACCACCGCGCCGTCCGCCCCGCCCGCTCCCACCGCCTCCTCCCCCTCCGACGAGCAGATCGCGGACGGCGCCGACAAGTCGACGATCGAGCACCACGGGCACGGTGACGACGACCCGAGCACCTCGGCGCAGCCGACTCAGGAGGCGACGGAGGACGCCGCGAACGGCGCGAACGGTGATGTGGAGCCGGCCGCGGTCAACGAGCCGAAGGCGGCGGGCAGTTCGGAGCCGGAGGACCTCGCCGCGACCGGGGGCGGCGACAACACCCCGTATCTCGCCATGGGCGGCGCGGCGGCCCTGGCGCTCGGCTCGGCGACCCTGTTCGCCACGGTCCGCCGCCGGGCGACCGGCGGCGGACGGCACGGCCGCTCGTAGCGGTCGTACAGGGGGCGGGGTCTGTCCGGCGGCTCAGGTCGGACAGACCCCGCGCGTGCCTCAGCCGAGGACCGCGGAGGCGCAGGTGGTGGCGGTGGCGTGGGCCGGGTCGAGCGCGTTGGTGACCTCGTGGAAGGCGATCCGGTCGGTCAGCCCGAGCAGGGTGTGCTCGGAGAGGTCAAGCGCGCACAGGTTCTGGATCAGGACGTTGCGGACGTCGGATCCGCTGAGGAACTGGCTCTGGTACGGCGTCACCACCTCGTCGTACTTGGTGGCGATGACGGTGTAGTGGACGCCGGGGACGGTGTCGCCGCCGGCGTTCAGCTTGGTCAGGAAGGCGGAGCCGACGATCTGGTCGGCCAGGGCGGGCGTGGCCGTGGAGATCAGGCCCTCGGCGCCGGGGAAGTACGGCAGCAGTTTGGTGAGGCCGTTCAGGTCGGTGCCGTGGTTGTCGGGCGCGATGCCGACGAGGGCGTTCACCTTGGCGGCGCCGCCGAGGAACTTGAGGTAGTAGCGGGGCATCATGCCGCCCTGCGAGTGACCGACGAGGTCGGCCTTGGCGGTGCCGGTGGCGGCGAGCACTTTGTCGACGAAGGTGGCGAGCTGCTCGGCCGACTTGTCGATGGGGCCGAGGCCGTATACGAGGGGGACGCCCGGCAGTTGGCCGTAGTCGAAGGAGAAGACGCAGTAGCCGCGGTTCTCCAGGTACGGCGCGAGGGCCAGCCAGTTGTCGACAGAGTTGGCGAAGGTGCCGTGGACCAGGACGACGGGGCGCGGGTGGGTGGTGGAGGGCTGGCAGGAGTAGTCGTTCCAGCCGCTGTGGGGAGCGGCGGATTCGTCGGCGGCCTGGGCGGCGGTAGCGGTGGGGACGACGGCGACCGCGGCGGTCAGCAGCAGCGGGACAAGCGGTCTGAGCAGTCGTTTCCAGGGCAGCATCGTGTGATCTCCTTGCGGCTCAAGGGATGTGCGACGGCCTTACGCCCTGTGATCCGGATCACAAAGAATGCTGTTCACTCGTCAAGTTACGGGCGAGTAGTGCAACTGTGAAGTTACGCGTCAGTAAAAACTTCCAGTGATAACTGACTCCGCAGTAGCTACTGCCGAACCGTCACCAGGCGGGCCTGAGGGGACCATAGGGCGCAATACGTCCCAATCGGTCACGCAACGCGCGCACTTCACCCTCGCCGAGCAGCTCGCCCCATTCGCGCACCACCTCGGCGGCCGCCTCCTCCGCCGCCCGGGTGCAGGCCCACCCCCGCTCGGTCAGCACGACCAGCCGGGCCCGCGCGTCACGACGCCTTCGTTGATGCGCTGTGTGAGCTCACCGGCGGCGGCGAGCAGGGCGGCGGACAGGGCCATGGCCTCGGATCAGCGGCAGCAAGGAGCTGTGCGCCTGGCGCGGTGAGATCCCGCCGAGCACGAAGGCGCCCGCGCACACCGTCAGCCGGGAGGAGATCCTGCATCTGCTCGACGGCGAACTGCTGGTCACCCTCGACGGGCAGACCGGCCGCGCCGCCGTGGGCGCGCTGAGGCCGGTACCGGGAACGGTCAGGGACCGTCAGTACGCGTGGTGGACCTGCCAGAACGCCCAGGCGTCGCAGGGGCTGCCGTAGGTGACGTTCATGTAGTTGAGGCCCCACTTGATCTGGGTGGCCGGGTTGGTCCGCCAGTCGGCGCCGACGGAGGACATCTTGGAGCCGGGCAGGGCCTGGACGAGGCCGTAGGCGCCGGAGGAGGGGTTGACCGCGAGGTAGTTCCAGGTGGACTCGTGGTCCACGATGTTGCTGAAGCACTGGTACTGGCCGCTGCCCACGATCTGCGTGGCCATCGCCTTGACCTGCGCCACGGTGTAGGAGGGCTGCAGCGAGAAGGTGGCGTCGGGATCGCCCTCCGCGGCCTTGGCCCGCGCCGCCTCGTCGGCCGCGTCCTTCTTGGCCTTCGCGGTCTTGGCCGCCGCCACCCGGGCGGTCTGCTCGGCGTCCTTCCGCGCGGTCGCGTCCGCCTGGACGGCCACGGCGTTCGCCTGCTGCGTCAGGGACGCGGTCTGCACCTGCGCCTGCCGGCCCGCGGGCAGGTCCGCGAGGAGGGTGACATCGCCGGCCGTCGCCTCCGCGTCGTTGTTCTGCGCGCTGCTGCCCGAGGCAACACCGACGACGCTTCCGACAGCGGTGACCGCGGTGGCCGAGACCACCGCGAATCCCCGGACCGATATCCGGTTCACTCGCTTCTCTTCCTCTTCCGCACTGTGTACCGGCCACCGTGCACGGCGGCCGACGCAGGCATCTCGCCAGTCGAGTAAGACAGTTGGAACACTCTTGCGTGCCGAACCGGCCGGCGCAATGCCGGAAGGGGTGCGGATATTCACACCCGTACCATGTGCCACGACGATCGCGCCCTCCGAAAGCGAGACCCCGCATGGCGGTACCCCCCGCGTCCGGCGAGACCGGCGGCGCCGGCGGGGCACCCGCGCCCAGACCGCGGCGCGACCGCGAGCTGAACCGCCGCAAGCTCCTCACCGCCGCACGCGAGGTGTTCCGCGATCACGGCCTGAAGGCCACTCTCGACGACGTCGCCCGGCACGCCGGGCTCGGCGTGGCGACCGCGTACCGCCACTTCCCCAACAAGCAGGCCCTGATCGACGAGCTGGTCGACGACATGTTCGCGCGTGTCGAGGAAGCCACCCGGGAGGGCGCCGAGGACCCCGACACCTGGCGCGGGCTGACCGTCAGCCTGGAGCGCGTGGCCGAACTGCAGGCGCTCGACCGCGGCCTGCGCGAGGTCGTGCTGCACAGCGACCGCGCGGTGCCGGCGGGGATGCGGCACCAGCGGCAGATCAGGCGGAACGTCGATCTCGTGGTCGAGCGGGCCAAGGAGCAGGGCGTGCTGCGCGCGGACGCGGAGCCCTGGGACCTGGTCGTGATCCAGCAGATGCTGGCCGCGGTGACCGAGCGGAGCGGGCAGCCGGATCTGTGGCGGCGCTATCTGACGCTGCTGCTGGACGGGCTGCGCGCCGATCCCGAGCGCACGCGGCCGCTGCCCGGCGCGGACTACGGCCAGCGGTTCGACATCCGGGGACCGGACTGGATCGACCCTCCGCAACCGGGACCGGACGCCCCGGGCTCCTCGCGAGCCTGAAGCAGGCTCCCAGGCTTCGGCCTCCCGTACGGCTGTGGCCGTACCCCTCCCCCCTCGTACGGCAGCCGTCGTACGGGCCAATGACGGTGCCCGGGGGATGTGCTGGTGATCCGCGGACGACACCTTTGGCACGTCGGCGAACCGCACCGAAATGTTCCGTCCGGTTCGCGCGCAAAGAGATGTGACCCGGAGGTCAGACCATGCAACGCCTATTCGTCGGCATCGCCGCCGCCTCGCTTCTGCTAGCGGCCACCGCCTGTGGCTCGTCCGGGGATTCCGGCGACTCCGCGTCGGAGAGCGGGGGTACCACCAAGGTCAAGGTCGGGGTCATCCCGATCGTCGACGTGGCCCCCATCTATCTCGGCCAGAAGCAGGGGATCTACAAGAAGTACGGTCTCGATGTCTCGATGACCACGGCGCAGGGCGGCTCGGCCATCGTGCCGGGCGTGGTCAGCGGCCAGTTCCAGTTCGGTTTCAGCAACACCACCTCACTGATGGTCGCGCAGAGCAACGGCATCCAGGTGAAGGCGGTCTCCAACGGAGTGGCGACCACCGGCGTGGACGGCAAGGACTACGGCGCGCTCGTGGTCAAGAAGGGCAGCTCCCTCAAGTCCGCAAAAGACCTTGAGGGCAAGACAGTTGCCGTCAACACGCTGAAGAACATCCTCGACACCTCGGTCCGCGAGTCCGTGCGCAAGGCCGGCGGCGACCCGTCGAAGGTGAAGTTCGTGGAGCTGGCCTTCGACCAGATGCCCGCCGCCCTGGAGAAGGGCCAGGTGGACGCCGCGATGGCGGTCGAGCCGGCGCTGACGACCATCCTGAACGCGGGGGGCGTGGAGATCGCGTCACCGTATGTGGACGTGGCCAAGGATCTGACGGTCGCCATGTACTTCACCTCGCAGACGTACGCGTCGAAGAACCCCGACGTGGTGAAGAAGTTCCAGCAGGCCACCGCTGAGGCGCTGACCTACGCGAACAGCCATCCCGACGAGGTCCGCGACATCGTCGCCACCTACACGCAGATCCCGTCCTCCGTCCTGTCGAAGGTGACGCTGCCGAAGTGGCCGGCGGACATCAGCCGGTCCTCGGTGGAGACCCTGGAGAAACTCGGCGAGCAGGACGGCCTGTTCAAGACCGCCCCCGACCTGGATGCGCTGCTGCCGTGAGGAATCAGAACATCGCACTCGGAGCGGCCGGCCTCGCGACCTTCCTCGCCCTCGGCGAGGCCGTCCCGCGCCTCGGTCTGGTCAGCGCGGACTACTTCCCGCCGTCGAGCAGGATCGCCGGCGCGCTGGGCGACGAACTCGGCGACGGCGCCTTCTGGTCGGCGCTCGGCGACACCCTGACCGGCTGGATGATCGGCCTGGGCATCGCCTCGGGTGCGGCCGTCCTGTGCGGTCTGCTCATCACGGTCGTACCGTTCCTGCGCCGGGCGACGGCGTCGACGATCGAGTTCCTGCGCCCCATCCCGTCCGTGGCCCTGATCCCGCTCGCGGTGCTGCTCTACGGCAGCGAACTGCGTTCGGTGCTCCTGCTGGTGGTGTACGCGGCGTTCTGGCAGGTGCTCATCCAGGTCCTGTACGGCGTCCAGGACGTGGACCCCGTCGCCGACGAGACGGCACGGTCGTACGGTCTCGGGACCTGGGCGCGCATCCGGCATGTGATGTGGCCGACGGCCCTGCCCTACGTCATGACCGGCGTCCGGCTCGCCGCCGCGGTCGCCCTGGTGCTCGCCATCACGGCCGAACTGGTCATCGGCGCACCGGGACTCGGCTCGCTGATCGCGGTCGCCCAGGCCTCGCAGGCCGTGCCCGAGATGTACGCGCTGGTCACGGTGACCGGAGTCCTGGGGCTGCTGATCAACCTGGGGGCCCGGGCGGTGGAGCGGCGGGCGCTGGCCTGGCACCAGTCCGTACGCGGGGAGGCCGTGCTGTGAGGGCGCTGACACGTCAGGTGCTGTTCGCGATCGGCCTGCCCGCGGTGCTGCTGGCGCTGTGGTGGGTCGCGTCGGACGGGAGCACCGACCCGTTCTGGCCGCCGTTGCGCACGATCTTCCGGACCTTCCCCTCGGTGTGGACCGGTGAACGCCTGCGCACCGACCTGGTGCCCAGCGTGCTGCGCCTGGCCGGCGGGTACGCGCTCGCGGCTGTCGTGGGCATCGGGCTGGGCACCCTCATCGGCTCCCACCGCGGGGTGCGGGCCTTCTGCGAGCCCGTGCTGGAGTTTCTGCGGGCGGTGCCGCCCCCGGTGCTGGTGCCGGTGATCATGCTGTTCGCGGGCATCGGCGACACGATGAAGATCGTGGTGATCGCGAGCGGCTGTGTCTGGCCGGTCCTGCTCAACACGGTCGAGGGCGTGCGCGCGGTCGACTCGGTGATGCTGGAGACGGCGCGTTCGTACCACATCGGCGGTGCGGGGCGGCTGCGTCATCTGGTGCTGCCCTCGGCGAGTCCGCAGATCGTCGCCGGTCTGCGCCAGGCCCTCTCCGTCGGCATCATCCTCATGGTCATCAGCGAGATGTTCGCGGCGAACAACGGCATCGGCTTCACCGTCGTCCAGTTCCAACGCAGCTTCGCCATCCCCGACATGTGGACCGGAATCCTGCTCCTGGGCCTGCTCGGCTTCCTGCTCTCCGTCGTCTTCCAGTTCGCCGAGCGGCGGGTGCTCGGCTGGTACCACGGCCTGCGCGCATCCACCCGGCGGTCGTGAATGAACATTCCGAAAGGGCGAACCATGCTCGACGTACGCGGTCTCGGGAAGACCTACCAGGGGTCAGGGCGGCAGGTGGAGGCGGTCCGCGACCTCACGTTCACGGTGAAGGCCGGTGAACTCGTCTGCCTTGTCGGCCCGTCGGGCTGCGGCAAGACGACCCTGCTGAAGTGCATGGGCGGACTGCTCACCCCGACCTCGGGACAAGTGCTCCTCGACGACATACCGGTGACCGGCCCCCCGCCCGGCATGGCGATCGTCTTCCAGGAGTACGGGCGCAGCCTCTTCCCCTGGATGCGGGTCGCCGCCAACGTCGAACTCCCCCTGAAGGAGAAGGGGTTGCCGAAGGCGAAGCGCCAGGAGCTGGTCGCCGACGCCCTGCGGTCGGTGGGACTGCCGGACGCCGCCGACGCCTATCCCTGGCAGTTGTCCGGCGGCATGCAGCAACGGGTGGCGATCGCACGGGCGTTGGCCTACGAACCTCAAGTCCTGCTGATGGACGAGCCGTTCGCGGCGGTCGACGCGCAGACCCGTGCCGATCTGGAGGACCTGGTGCGGGCGTTGTGGCAGGAGCGCGGGATCACCGTCCTGTTCGTCACGCACGACATCGACGAGGCGGTCTACCTCGGCGAGCGGGTGATCGTCCTGTCGGCCTCGCCGACCGTCGTACAGGACGAGCTCCGGATCGACCTGCCCGACGAGCGGGATCAACTGCACACCCGGGTCGCCCCGCGCTTCACCGAACTGCGGACTCATGTCTACGAGCAGATCCAGGCGGCGAAGCGGGCGGCTCGGGCGGACGCGCCCACGTTGTCGGTCGCGCCGGACCCCGCCGAGCGTCCGGCGGACTGAGCCGGGCCGGCGGCCTTCCGGATCGCGGCGACCGTAACGGAGACGCAATCTCCGTTTTGCCGTAGGGTGGCGGCATGAAGGACGCCGCGATCCGGGTCGTCATCGCCGACGATCAAGCTCTGTTGCGGGGCGGATTCCGCATTCTGATCGACTCCGCCGACGATCTGGAGGTGGTGGGAGAGGCCGAGACCGGCCTCGAAGCCATCGAGATCGTCCGCCGCACCACGCCGGACGTCGTACTGATGGACATCCGCATGCCGGAGCTGGACGGTCTCGCCGCCACGCGGGAGATCGCCTCGGATCCGGAGCTCGACGGCGTCCGCATCGTCATCCTCACCACCTACGAGGTGGACGAGTACGTCCTGCAGGCCCTGCGGGCCGGGGCGTGCGGCTTCCTGGGGAAGGGGATGCGCCCCGCGGAGCTGCCGGAGGCCATCCGGATCGCGGCGCGCGGCGAGGCCCTGCTGTCCGCCAAGGCCACCCAGGCCTTGATCAGGCGGTACCTCGCGCTGCCCGACGGACCGCCGCCCGCCCTGTCCGGGGAACTGTCCGAACTCACCGATCGCGAGCGGGAGATCGTGGCGCTGGTGGCCGAGGGGCTGTCCAACGAGGCCATCGCCGACCACCTGTACATCTCCCGCCAGACCGTCCGCACCCATGTGCACCGCGCCATGGCCAAACTCGGGGCCCGGGACCGGGCGCAGCTCGTGGTGATCGCCTACCGCACAGGGCTCGTCCGCCCGGCGACCGCCGGGCGCTAGCCGGGGCGCCGGCCGGAACCGGCGTTCAGGGCTTCGCGGGAGGTGCGGGGAGTGCGGGAAGGAACGCGTCCACGCTGAACTCCTCGCGGCCCTCCACGATGTCGAGACGGCCGCCGACGGATGCGGCCCGCTCACGCAGACCCAACAGGCCACGGCCTGTGCCCCATGCGGAATGCCGCTGATCCTCGGTGCGGGTCACCGGGTTGACCACCGAGACCCGGAGCCGGTGCGCGGCGAAGGACAGCCGGACCGTCGCGGTCCGGGGCGTGGCGTACTTGATCGCGTTCGTCAGCGACTCCTGGATGATGCGGTAGCCGGCCATGCTGACGGCCGGACTCAGACCGAAGGTCCTGTCGCCGCGCTGTATGTCGACCGCCAGGCCGGCGGCACGGAAGCCGTCGAGGAGATCGTCGAGGCGGTCCAGGGTGGGCATGGGCTCCGGCAAGGGCGTCTCACCGTCGGGCTGACGCAGGACGGTGAGCAGGGTGCCGAGTTCCGCGAGTGTGCTGCCGCTCGCCGTGATGACGTGCTCGATCGCTGCCTCTGCCGCCTCGGGCTCCCGGCGCAGCAGGTGGGCAGCGGCTCCGGCCTGGAAGTTGATCACCGTGATGCTGTGCGCGACGATGTCGTGCAGGTCCCGGGCAAGCCGCAGGCGCTCCTCGACCACCCGCCGTGACGCCTCCGCCTCCCGGGTCCGCTCGGCGCGCAGGGCTCGGTCCTTGATGGCCTGGATGTAGGCGCGGCGGTTCCTGGTGGCGTCACCGATGGCGACGGCCGCACCGAGCCACGCGATCAGCATGAGGTTGGCCGGATCGAAGACGTGCACCCCCGTCACGATCAGAGTGAAGATCTGGATCATGGTTCCGGCGATCGCGCCCGCGATCAGGGCGCGGGTGCGCGGGGCGGACACCGCCTCGGAATACAGGGCCACCAGACAGCACACGATTCCCGGGCCCGGTTCCATCATCCACAGCAGGGCGACGAGGTAGCCGACTGTCGTCCCCGCGAGCGCGGCCGCCGGCATACTCCGCCGCACCGTCAGCGGCGCCGCCGACAACAGCGTGAACAAAATAGCGGGCCCCGCCGAGACGCCCTCCCTAAAGAATGCCGGGACAATGAGGACGGCCCATACCAGGGCGAGCAAACCGTCGACGAGGAACGGATTGCCGAGCATCCGGCCACGTGTTCCGTCCAGCACACTCACCATCCCCGGACTCCGGCGGGTCTTTTCTCGCGACAGTCACGCACACAGCCCACGCCGTTCACGGTACGCGCCTCGACGGGCCTGGACACCCGTGACGACGCTTCCCGTACGCGAACTCACCTGCGCCTTCACGGATTACGAAAGGCCGGCTCGTCGGCCGGCCCTACGTCGACCCCCGTATACCGCGAGGCGCAATACGGCAGGCACCGTACGCGCGAGAGACGGTATTCAGGGGACGCGGAACCAGTTTCCAGAAGGCAGTTTGAATCCGTCATCTTCCCCCACGCGACGGATTTCTCAGGAAATGCACAGTACCAGGTCACACAAACCCGCACCCCGACAAGGATGTTGATGTGAAGCGCCGAATATTCCTTTCCGGCATGGCAGCCACCGCAGCGGGAGCGACCGCCGCCCTGTACTACGGCGGAACGCAGGGCGCGGCAGCGTCGACCGGATCCACGCTGGCCTTCCCCAAGGACTCGTACACCACCCAGACCAAGACGATCAAAACGGCCGACGGTGCCGAGAAGAGCGTCACGTACCGGTTCTGGGAGAACATCGTCTACGTCGCCAATCCGGTGGACCCGACCTACCAGTGCCTCAACGTCCAGCAGCCGGTCGAGATCGACGGGCGGGCCGTCGACGCCTCGCACGCCCCGATCTTCTTCTCCATCCCGCTCGGCGGTTTCCTCTCCGGCACGCCCACCGGCGGCACCAACGGCGGCTTCCCCGGCGGGAGCCCGTCCCCGAGCGACAGCTCCTCGGCCGACCCCGGCGCCACCCCGACCGCGTCGCCCACGACCAGGCCGCCGCTGCCGCCCGGGGCGGGCGACCAGGGCGACAACTCGGCACTGGCCCTCGCGGCCGGCTACGTCGTGGTCACCTCGGGCGCGCGCGGCCGGGAGAACGTCAAGGACGGCAAGTACTACGGCAAGGCCCCCGCCGCCCTCGTGGACCTGAAGGCGGCCCTGCGCTACGTCCACCGCAACAAGGGCGTGCTGCCCGGCAACCCCGACAAGATCATCACCAACGGCGGCAGCGCCGGCGGCAACTTCTCCTCGATGATGGGCGCCTCGGCGGGCAGCCCGGTGTTCGACTCCTACCTCCGGGAGCTCGGCGCGGCCCAGGCGAGCGACGCGGTGTTCGCCTCCGCCGTCTTCTGCCCGATCATCGACCTCGGCAACGCCGACAAGGCCTACGAGTGGATGTACGGCTCGGCCAAGCTGAGCGGCGAGCTGGTCGACCAGACGGCCTCGAAGCAACTGACCGCCCAGTTCGCGGAGTACCAGGCCTCCCTCGGCCTGCGCGGCGTGGGCCGGTTCGGCCGGGTGACGGCCGCCAACTACGACCGGTACCTGCTGGAGAACTACATACAGCCGGCCGCGACCAGCCACCTGGCGGCGCTCTCGGAAGCCGACCGGACGGCTTACCTGACCGCCAACCCGTTCATCAAGTGGTCGGGCGGCAAGGCGACCTTCGCCTGGGACGGCTACATCGCGCACATCGCGCGGTCCCGTCCGGTGCCCGCCTTCGACGACAAGGCCATGGCCCAGCCGGAGCCGGGCTACTTCGGCGACGAGACCCACGTCTCCCGGCACTTCACGAACTTCGGCCTGCGCTACGCGACCGGTGACAAGACCGCCACGGTCGACCGCGACATCCCGCGCAAGGTGAAGCTCACCAACCCGATGACCTACCTGGAGGAGCGCAACCCGCACCGGGCGAGGCACTGGTGGCTGCGGATCGGCACCAGCGACACCACGCACTCCCTGACCGCGATCACCAACCTCGCCCTCAAGACCCAGAACCTCGGCGACGACGTCAGCCTCAAGATGTACTGGGACGGCGGCCACGGCGCCAACGAGGACCCGGGCGACCTCATCAAGTGGATGGGCGAGATCACCGGCTACTCGATCGGGTAGCACCCCTTCGAACTCCGCCCGTACGCGCTCGAATTGACGGTCCGCCCGGTTCCGGGCGCGGGCGGTCGGTTCGCAAGTACGGCCGGATGTACGACCCCTGCCCCGAAGCGGCGACGAGCACGGTCCGCCGCCGCTTCGGCGGCACGGGCGCGGTCGGCGGCGGGGTCGAGGGAGAGTTGACGGTAGGTGTCGGCGGCGGGCAGCAAGTGGTCCGCGCGGACGACGAAGGCCCGCACCCGTGCCCGCTGCAGTCCGAGGGAGGCCAACAGGCCCAGGGCGGTGGCGGTGAGGGCGGGTGAGTGGTCGGTGGGTTCCGGCAACGCGCGCGTACGGGTGGTGGAGGTGCGGTCGACGTACCGGACCGTGAGGGTGAGCCGGCCAGTGATCTGCCGCTCTGTGCGCAGGCGTTGACCGATCTGCTCGGCAAGTCCCAGGACGGCCCGGTGGTGTTGGGCCGGGTCGAGACAGTCCCGGCTCAGCACGAAGTCGGCGGCCAGATGCGCCGACGGTTCCGCCGGGACGATCGGGCGGGGGTCCTGACCGCGGGCGCGCTCGGTCAACAACCGTGCCTGGCTTGCGCCGAGGAGCCGTTGCAGGGTCACCGGAGGCAGGTCGATGAGCTGACCGATGGTGTGCAGTCCGTATCGGTGCAGCGTGTCCGCGATGGTGCGGCCGATGCCGGGCAGCGCGGTGACGGGGCGGGGGTAGAGCCAGTCGGTCACTTCCTCGGCGGGCACGTCGGTGGTGTCCCCGGGTGCGGACGCGTCGGCCGCCATCGCCGCCAGCATGCGATTGCCCGCGAGCCCTGCGCTGCTGTCGATGTCGTAGAAGGCCTTCAGCCTCATCCTCACCATCTGGACCGCGTTGTAGGCAGACGTGTCGAAGTAGCGGAGCGCCGAAGTCAGGTCCACCTGAAGGGCGTTGGGCGGGATGGCCTGGACGTGAGGCGTGATACCGGACACCAGTTCGATTACGTCGTCGTACTGGGTCTCGGTCAGTGCGGTGTGCAGGTGGAAGTGGGCGATGTGCCGCGGCCGCGTGATCGTCGTCCCGTTCATCCTGCGCTCCCGGGGCTGCGGTGGCCGAACTTCTTCAGGTCGGCGGAGCGGGTGCCGGCGGGCTGGAGGTCGGCGTACGGGTGCAGGCGGGCGCCGGCGGTGCCGTCGGTCAGGGTGCGCTGCGGCTGGGCGGGGGTCGGATGCGGGCGGCTCTCGCCGAGGAGGGCGAGGGCGGCCTCGGGCCCGTTGTCCCGGCGGGCGCCCGCGATCTCGTCCAGGTCCCACGCCATGGAACCGACGACGGTACGACGGGTGCCGCGCACCTGGACCGTGCCGCGGACCAGCAGCAGCCCGCTGTGGAAGACCGTGTACGCGCAGGCCGGATGGGAGTCCTCGAAGAAGGCCAGGTCCACCAGACCCGAGCCGTCCTCCAACGTCACGAAGATGATCCGCTTGCCGCTCGCGATCGGCGGGGTCTGGGTGGAGGCCCGCACGCCGGCGACCAACACCTGTTGCCCCGCGCGCAGTCCGGCCAGGTGGGCCGCGTCCGTCGCACCGATCTCCCGCAGCAACCGGTGGTGATGCTCCATCAGATGCCTGGAGACGTCGATGCCGAGCGTGTCCAACTCGGCGCTCAGCGCCTCGCGTCCGGTCATCTCCGGCAACCCGCTCGGCTCCGCTCCCCCAACAGCGCCCGTGTCTATGGGCAGTTGACCCGAGCCCGCGCTCCGGTTGCGGGACTGGCGGTGCAACTCGGCGATCTGCAGCAGGAGATCGCGCCGGGTGAGGTGGCCGTCGTGCAGACAGGTGAACGCGCCGATCCCCGCGAGGCGTTCGGCGGTCGGTCTGCTGGGGCGGGCCCGCTGCCAGAAGTCCGACAGTGATCCGTACGGCTGTCCCGCCTCGATCCGCGCGCACTCCTCATCGCCGATGCCGTGCACCCCGGACAGCGCGAGCCGCACGCCCCACTCCTCCTGCTCGGTCATCTCCACGACGTGCTTCACCTTCGAACGGTTGATGTCGACGGGCAGCACCTGCACCCCACGCCGACGGGCGTCGGAGACCAGGACCCGCTTGGGCCACATCCCGGGATCGTGTTCGAGCAACCCCGCCAGCAGGAACGCCGGATGGTGCGCCTTGAGCCAGGCACTCTGCAACGCCGGCACGGCGAACGCGACCGCGTGGGCACGGCAGAAGCCGTACGCGCCGAAGGCCTCGACGGTCTTCCAGACGTCGTCCCGGACGGCCGCGCTGTAGCCACGCGCGCGTGCCTTCTCGTGGAACCACTCCTTGATCCTGGGCAGTTCGTCCTTGTCGCCGAGTGCTCGCCGGGTGACCTCCCCGAAGGCCCGGTCGCAGCCGGTCAGCACCCGCAGCGTCTCGATGATCTGCTCGTGCCAGATGGTCACGCCGTAGGTGTCGGCGAGCACCGGTTCCAGGTCCCGGTGGGCGTAGTCCGGCCTGCCGCCGTGACGGGCCGCGATGTACCGCTCGGGCATGCCCCCGGCGACCGGCCCCGGACGGAAGAGACTGATGTCGGCGATGACGTCCTGCACATCACGGGGCTGGAGCCTCGACAAAAGGTCCTGCTGGCCCGGCGACTCCAACTGGAACAGGCCCAGCGTCTGACTCTCCTGGATCAGCTTGAACGCGAACACGTCGTCCAGCGGCACCTGTTGGGGATTGTCGAGGTCGACGCGGTTGCCGGTGGCCCGTTCGATCTCGGTGACGGCGTGGGCCATCGCGGACTGCATCCGGACGCCCAGGACGTCGAGTTTGATGTTGCCCAGCGCCTCGATCTCCTCCTTCGCCGCCATCGCCATCGGGTAGTCGCCCTGCGGGGTCGGCTGCACCGGCAACCGGTCCAGGAGCGTCGCGTCGCTGATGACCACACCGCAGGGGTGCATGGCCATGCCGTGGACCAGGGCGTCGAGGCCCTCGGCCAGCTCCCACAGGGGCCCGTACCGGCCCATCTCGCCCGCCAACTGGCGCAGTTCGGGCAGTTCGGCGAGCGCGTTCGTGATGTCGGAGGCCCGCAGGTGCGGGAAGCTCTTGGCGATCCGGTCGACGTCGGCCGGGGCGATCCCCAGCGCGAGGCCGGTGTCCCGCAGGGCCCTGCGCGCCCGGTAGGTCTCGGGCATCGCGGTGACCGCGACGCGCTCCTTCCCGAAGCGCTCGAAGATCGTGTCGTAGCACTCCAGGCGGCGGGCGGACTCCACGTCGATGTCGATGTCGGGCAGCGATTCCCGGCGGCTGCTCAGGAAGCGTTCGAACAGCAGGCTGTGGTCGAGCGGGTTGGCGGTGGCGATGTCCAGCGCGTGGCAGACCATCGACCCGGCGCCGGAACCGCGGGCGGCGACCCGGATGCCCTTGGCCCGGATGTCGGCGACGACCTGTCCGACGGCGAGGAAGTACGCGTCGTAGTTCCAGTGGGAGATGACGGTGAGTTCCTCCTCCAGCCGGGCGAGCGCCGCCGGGTCGCGGTCGAGGCCGCGTCGGGCCAGCCCCTCTTCACACCGCAGCCGCAGCAACCGAGCCGCACCGCCCGCCTTCAGCGCGGCGCCCGCCCCCGGACCGGCCTCGAACAGCGACGGTTCCGGGAAGTGCCGTCTGCCGAGGCCGAGGTCCGCGGGGTCCACGACACACGCCTCCGCCGTGTCCGCGGTGTCCGCCATCAACCGACGGGCCCGCCGTACGTCCATCCCGGCGCACTCGGCGACCATCCGGGCCACGCTCACCATCCCTCTCTCGTCCTTGAGCCAGCGCTGTCCGCTGTCCAGCCGGCGCCGGTCGATCGGCCGCAGCAGCCGGGCCGCGTCCAGGACATCGGCGAGGCGGTGCTGGTCCGGATCGGCGTAGCGAACGGCGTTGGAGAGCACGGCAGTTGTCCCGGTGCGGTCGGCCAGGGCGAGGGTGCGGGCGGCCAGGCGCAGGGAGCCCGGACCTGTGCCGAAACGTTTCTGCGCGACAGCCTCCAGCCGGACCTCCCTCCCGAAGACCTCCTTCCAGGGCGCCAGCAGCTTCATCGCGACGTCCTCCCGGCCCACCGACAACGCCCGCACCGGCTCCGACAGCGGGCCCAGCAACACGGTCAGCCCCGGACCGCCGTACTCGCGCAGCGCATCCCACGGCACCACCACCGGTGCCGCGCCGGACGCGGTGCCGGCATGGGCGGCCGATGTGATGCGGCACAGCCGGGCCCAGCCCTCCCGGTTCTGTGCGAGCAGCACGAAGCGGAGTGGTGGCTCGACGACATGCGCGCCGCCGTGTGCCGGAGTGCGGCGGCGCTGGGCGGGCGGCGGGGGCGCCAGGGCCTCGACCGCGAGGTCGATGCCGAAGAGCGGCCGGATCTTCTCCTTCTCGCAGGCCTGCGCGAACCGGACGGCTCCGGTGACCGTGTCCCGGTCGGTGAGCGCGAGGGTGCCCATGCCGCGGCTCGCCGCCCGCTGGGCGAGCTGCTCGGGGTGGGACGCGCCGTAGCGGGCGGAGTAACCGGACGCGACGTGCACGTGGGCGAAGCCCGCCATGCCGCACCTCCATCACTCCACCCCTTTTCAGCCATACGCCCGATATCTCCGTCGCACGTTCGTTCGATTACTCTAGCCCCATCAGCACCGGTCAGCGACCCGGACAGGACTGGTATTCGATTTGTCACGAGGTGAGAGGCGGCCGAAAACAGAACTGCCCCGCCATCTCCTCGGCAGGGCAGAGCAGTTGAGGGGTCGGTGACAGAAAGCGCCGAGAAAACTACTTTTCGTCACCGTCCGAGGCCTGTTCGGATTCGTCGGATCCAGGAGCGACCGGCTCCGCGGCGAGGCTCGCGGTCGCGCCGCTCGTCGTGCGCTGGGCGGTCTCCAGGGCGTGCAGCCGGCGCTTGATGTCGCGGAGTTCGGTCAGGAGGGTGTCGGGGCGGTTGATCCTGGTCATGGCGTGCTCCTGGGTCGGCTTCGGGGTCAGGTGATGTTCGTGGCGGGTGTCACGGTCAGCTGGACCTGCTCCTCCCCCGCGTCGCTGCCCGGGGTGACCTCGATGCCAGTGATCCGTACGTCGAAGTGGGTGCCCTCCGGGAAGAACACGTCCTTGATGACGACGGTGGCGTCGTCGCCGACCTGGTAGGAGCCGAGTACGGGTTCCAGGTCGGCGCGGACGGTCAGTTCGGGCAGGACGACGGGGGTCGACACGGCGGCGAGGGCCGAACGGGCCTGGGAGCGAAGGAGGTTGACGTCGGCGAGGTTGACGTAGGAGACCTCGGTCTCGGTGAGGGGACGTCCGGTGGTGCGGTCCTCGGCGACCGCGACGAGCTGGCCGGTCTCGCCCTGCTCGCCGAGGGCGAAGACGCGGCTCGCGGTGGAGGCGCCGTCGACCGGCCAGGCGTAGCCGATGAGGTTGGCTCCGTACTCCCACACGTGCGGGGTGCCCTGCTGGCCGAGGTGGGGGGTGCCGACGCGGAGTCTGCGGACGGGGCGGCCGTCGGTGCCGTAGGCCATGTCGAAGAGGAAGTCGGGGCCGTCCTCCAGGCTGGCCAGTTCGCGCAGCGCCTCGCCGGTGCTCTTGAGGCCGGCGCCGGGGTAGTCGAGGGTGCGGGTGATGCCGGAGCGGGCCGTGGACTCGGGGCGGACCCGGATGTCGCCGCCCGTGTGGGCCTGCGCGACGGCGACCAGGGTGCGGGCGATGTCGGACTGGTCGATGTCCGTGAAGGAGACGTCGACGGCGGCCAGGTCGGTGGTGTTCGGGTCGAAGTCGGCGGGCAGCACCCGGCGATGGTCGAAGTAGGAGAGGAAGCCCGCCGCCCCGATCTCCAAGTGCTGGTCCGCGGAGGTGTACTTGGCGGTCCAGATCACCCCGCCCCAGACGAGCACGCCGTCGCGCTCGACGTAGAGGGCGGCCCGTCCGGGTTCGGTGAGTTCGCGAGGGCGGTGGACGGTCACCCTGGGGTCGCCGAGGGGCAACCGGGCGCGGAACTCGCCGGCTTCGTTCAGCTCGGTGCTGAACGTGACGTCGTACAAAGGGAGTTCGTCGGTGATGGCGCCGGTGGTGAGGTCGGCGGTGTAGTACGTGTAGCGGGTCGGGCGGGAGCTCACTAGCCCACCAGCCAGCTGGTGTTGAGGTAGACCAGCTGGCCGGCCGGCATCTGCGTGCCCTGGGGATACGACAGGACGGAACCGTCGGTGCGGAGCATGAGTTCGAGGCCCCGGGTCACCCCGCCCAGCGCGGTGTACCAGTGGTGCCCCACCGCCGGGCGGAAGGCCGCGGGGAGGTTGATCACGGGCGTGGCGTTGGCCGAGAACGCGACCGAACTCTGGAGGCCGCCGCGCAGGTGGACAGCCGATCCGATCCGCCGCACGGCCGGTGTCTCGTTGTTGTAGACCGTCCAGTTGGCGAGCAGCGGGAGGGTGACCCAGCCCGTGTCGTCGTTGAGCGCCCGCCAGCCCGCCGAACTGTCGTACCACTCAAGGTGGTTGGTGTCCCAGCGGTGGATGTACATACCGCTGTAGGGGTACGTCGGCCGGCCGGCCTCGCCCCAGACCCGCAGGATGCCGCCGGCGCCGGTGGTCCACACGCGCAGGTCGTCGATGTCGCCGGCGCCGATCGACGTGGCGTTCTTCGCGACCCTGAGCCGGGCGAGCGGGATGAAGTCGCCGGTGACCGCGGGGTCGGTGGGGGTGGCGGCGGCCGTTCCCTTGACGAGCTCGACGGTCATCGCGGTGGTGGTGTCGCCGTACTGCGCGTCGCGCTGCCGGGCGATGATCAGGTCGTTGCGCGGGTTGGCCGAGTCGGCGGGGTTCGTGCCGAGCGCGTCGAGGGTCTTCTGCTGGTCGAGCGTGACGAGGTAGGCGCCGGTCGCGGTGGCCCTGGTCCCCTGGATGACGCCCTGGAAGGGGGTGACGGTGACCTTGCCGGACACGGTGGCGGTGGGCTGGACCTTGCCGGGGTCGGCGGTGGCCGGCCGGATGCCGCTGCGGGCCTGGACCGGGCTCGCCCCGGGCGCGGCGAGCACGCCGGTGGCGAGCCGGGCGTCCTCCGCGTCGACGACACCGCCGGAGATCCAGCCGGAGTCTCGTTCTGGAGTGGGCGTGCTCATGAGGATGCCTCTTCCGATCGGGGTGGCACGGGACGTCGGGGTGTCACGGGACGGGGAACGCCATCACACGCAGGCCGGTGTAGTGCGCGGCGGGCGAGAACACGAGCGCGGTACCGGTCGTCATCCCGCCGCCCCGGGCGACGTGCTGCGTCAGCACCAGCGGCGTCGCCGCGGGCAGCAGCCGGTGGCCCTGGGCGACGCTGGTGGTGATCCCCGTGGGGCCGCCGTGGAAGCAGGCGAGGGACACCGGCGTCCCGTCCTGCAGGCGCACCACGTGGTCCCAGCGCTCGTTGGCGCCCGAGGTCTGCGCGGTGAACTGCGCGGTGATCAGGAGCATTCGGGGGTACGGCGCCGCCGGCACCGTCACCTGGTTGAAGGTGTACCCGGTGGCCCCCGCCGAACCGGTGGTCAGCGGCCAGCCCGGGTCGGCCGGGCCGAAGAGCTCCACCGCTCCCGTGGCCGCGGGTCGCCATGCCGTGCCGGCGCGGACCATGTCGAGTCCGGTCTCCAGGTCGTACACCCGCTGCCCGGAGTAGCCGTCGGCCGGCAGGGACTCCTGGGTCTGGAGGGGGAGCACACCGCCGGCGGCGACGGTGTACGTCCGCAGGTCCTTGATGTCCGCCTGGGTGATCGCCCCCGCGTTGGCCCGGACGGTGATCTCGGCGAGCGGCAGCCAGTCGTCGGTCATGGCGGGCGGGACCGGTGTGACCGCGGGGTTCCCGGCGACGATCCGCACGAGCATGCCGTCGCTCTCGTCGCCGTACTGCCGGTCCTTCTGCTGGGCCACGACGAGGGCGATGCGCGGGTTGGACGAGTGGGCCGGGGCCGCGGTGAGCACGTCGAGCATCTTCTGCTGGCCGAGCGTGATCAGATACGCGCCCGCTGCGGATCTGCGGGTGCCCTGGATGACGCCCTGGAAGGGCCGTACCGTCACATGGCGCGTGGGGGTCGAGGCCGCCTCGACGTTGCCGGGGCTGCCGGGTCCCGGTTTGATTCCCGTGCGGGCGGCGATCGGGTTGCCGGGATCCGCGGACGCCGCGGCGAACACGCCGGTGGCGAGGCGGGCGTCCTCGGCGTCCACGACACCGCCGGAGAGCCATCCGGAGTCGCGCTCGAACTCGTCAGCCATGCGGGGCGTTCCTTCTGTAGCCGTATTTTGGTGGGCGGTCTCAGAGCCAGGCGTCGCGCCATTCGGCGGTCAGCCGGGCGGCCGGGGCGTAGTCGCGGGCGCGGAAGAGGACGGGCGTGGCACCGGGCCGGAGCGGGAACCAGTCCGAGCCGGGCCGCAGGGTGGAGCGGCGGGAGGCCGTGCCCTGCAGCAGGACCGAGCGTGCGTCGGTGTCGATGAGCAGGAACTCGCCTTCCTGGAGGGTGAGTTCGAAGGCGAGCTCGTCGCCGGTCGCGGTGTTGGTGATCACCGGCTGGACACAGGGTCCGGCGATCCGCCAGATGGGCCAGGTGGGGGCGGTGCCCGCGTTCTCCAGCAGCAGCCTGCCGCCGGAGGAGCCGGACCCGAAGTTCAGCGGGAAGGAGAGCGGGAAGCTGACCCCGCCGCTGGAGGAGGGCAGCGGACAGGTGCTCGTGTTCAGCCCGTACGAGTACCGCAGCGGGTCCGGCGCGGTCATGGTCAGGGAGAACTCGAAGCCGGACTTGCGGTCGACGATCTTCGTCTCGGCGGTGAGGCGGACCAACACCCTTCGGGTGCGGTGCGGTTCGGTGACGACGAGCGGCAACAGCGTGCTGCCGTCGGCGAGTACGGCGGCCAGCCGGTCCTTCGCCGCTTCGCGCACCGCGCGTTCGGGGGTGACGGCGGTGCCCTCCAGGGTGATCACGCGCGGACCCCGGTAGGAGGGGGCGTCGAACGCGCCGTTCCGCTCGGGGCGGTCGATCAGGGTGAGCCGGACGGGCGGGGTGGCGGCCCAGCCCTGCTCGCTGGTGACCCACCATTCGACGCCGGAGTCGTCGACGGTGTTCCCGGCCCAGCCGTCCACCTCGAACACCGGCTGCTGGAGCTGCTGTCCGGTCATCGCTTGGCCGCCCAGGCGAGTTCGCGGGCGGTGATCCGGCCGATCTCGTACTCCGACTGGCCGGGCCGGGGATGGACGTTGACGGTGACCGGCGCGGACGCGGTGGCACCGGTGCGGATCGCCGACCGGGCGCCGGCGGCTCCGGCGAGGCTGTAGCCGGGGCCGATGACACTGCGCGCGGTGGCGGTGGCGAGCCGGCCGGCGGCGCCCGCGACCCGGTTGCCGCTCTGCTCCATGCCCAGGGCGAGGCCCTCGCCGATGTCGCCGCCGAAGCCCATCATCACCTTCGACGGGGAGGAGATGCCGAGGATGCTGCGGATGGGGCCGGGGATGTGATCGATGATGAAGTTCTTGATGGTGTTGAGCAGGGCCGAGGCCTTGTTCTTGATGCCGTTGATCAGGCCGTTGATGAGGTCACCGCCCAACTCCGTGAGTTTGCCGGGCAGTTCGGCGAAGAAGCTGACGATCTTGCCGGGCACCTCGCGCAGGAAGTTGACGACGCCGTTCCATTTGTCGACGATCCAGTCCCGGACGGCCCCGACGGCCTCCTTGATCCGGTCCCAGTGCTTCACGATCGCCAGCACGGCGATGCCCACCGGGCCGGTCAGAATGGCCACCAGCAACGGCCAGTTGGCCTTCAGCCAGTTGACCACGTTCTTGCCCGCGTCGATCAGCCAGTTGATGGCGACCGACGCGGCTTTCATGACCGTACCCACCACCTGCCCGATGACCTTGAAGGCCGCCTGCATGACGGCCTGCACGGTCTTGGACTGCATCGCCATGTCGATGAGCTTGGTGATGAGCGGCATGATCAGGGAGAGGATCGCGCCCAGGATGTTGGCCTTCATCGCGGTGTTCAGGCCGCGTTGGGCGGTGGTCGCGGTCTTCAGTCCCTGACTGAACCGGCTGAAGAGACCGCCGCCGGATGCCGCGCTGCGGCCCGCCCTCTGTACGTCCGCGGAGGCCCGGACGGCGGCGGTCCGCATCTGGTTGAGGCCACTGCTGGCCTGCGTGGCCGAGGTGCGCAGCCGGCCGGTGGCCGTGCTCGACTGGGTCGCCGCGTTCTTGAGCCGGTCGACCGAACCGGTGGCGCCGGTGACCGCGGTCCGCATGCGCGTGACGGCACCGCCGGTGTTGGTGGCGGCGGACCTCATCTGGTTCAGCGCCCGGGTGACCGATACGAGTGACGTCTGCATGGTGGGTTGGCTCCGTCGGTTTCGCCGTTGGGGTCGGTGTCGTGGGGGTCGCTACTGACGCAGGGTCCGTTCAAGGGAGTTGATGCCGTCGCGCAGCCCCTCGATGGACCGCCTCGCGCTCTGGGCGCTGCCCTCCAGCCCCCGGACCTTCTGCATGCCGTCCTTGACCTCACGGTCCAGGGAGCGGACTTTCCTGAGAGTGCTCTTGAGGTTGCTGTCGGTCTCTCTCGCCCTGACGAGTACCTGTCTGCGCAGCTCTCTGACCTGCAGCAGAGCGTTCCTGGTGCCCTGCTCCGCCGAACGGGCCACCCGGTTGGCGGTCCTCCCACTCTGCTCCGCCGAACGGGCCACCCGGTTGGCGTTTCTGCCGCCCTGCTCCGCCGAGTGGGCCACCCGGTTGGCGGTCCTGACGCCAGCGCGCACGACGGCGACCTGCTCGCGCAGACGCTGGTCGCCGGCGCTCGCGGTACGTCGGACCTCCCTGGCGCTGGTGGTGATGCGTTCCTGGACCGCGCTGATCGCCGACCTGATGTTCCTGTCGGTCCGCACCAAGTCCGCGAACCGGCCGTCGATCACCCGGTCCCGGTTCCTCTGCTCGCGGTTCTCCAGCATCTTGTTGATGTCGATCACGGCGTGCTCGTGTTTGAACAGGCTGTACTCGAGCTGCGCCCCGGCGACACCGACCTGGACACCGGTGGCCTCGACCTTGCCGCCGACCGCCTCGGCCTTGCCGCCCACGGTCTCGGTCTTGGCCCGGATGTTCTCGTGGTCGTAGTCCTGGGCCTCCTGCTGCGCCTTCCAGGAGGTGATCTCGGTCTGGACGGCGTTCTTGAACTCGGCTGGAATGCTGGAAGCGGCCGCGAGCTGCTGCTTGAACCGGGCGGCGAACAGAGCCGGTGTCCCGCCGGGGTTGTCCTCCAGCTTCTGGACCCTGGCGTTCAGCTGGTCGACCAGTTCCTTGATGTCGCTCAACTGCCGGTTCCTCTCATCTCGGCGAGCTCAGGAAGGCCACGATCTCCGCCGCCGACGCCCCCTGCTCGACAGCCGGCGGACTCACCTGCTCGGGGACCTCGACGGCACCGCCGCTCGGGCGCGGCACCGGCTCCGGATACGGCGCCGGCTCCGTGTCCTCGTCGCGGTTGACCGTCGCGAACATCCAGTTGGCGACAGCCAGTTGGTCGACGACCGCGGCCAGCAGGTGGTCGGTGATCGTCCAGTCCGCCTGTTCGCCGTGGACCGCCCGGGCGAAGGACGAGTCGGCCGGCAGGTGTTCGGTCAGGACACGCAGGCGGCGGGAGGAGAGACTGCCCCGGTGCCAGTCGAGAAGGTCGACGCCGTAGTGGCGGAGCAGATCCGCCTCCAAGGCCTCGGCATGCTCGTCGACCAGCGCGCCGAGGCTCAGCCTTCCCCCAGCGTCATGCCCGTCTCGCTGCCGTACGCCTCCAGGATCGCGGAGACGTCCTGGACGCTGACGTCGTACTTGCAGAACCGCTCGAACTGCTCGGGACCGAGCAGCAGCGCGAGCAGACCGTCGATGTCGTTGTCCTCCAACGTGGCGATCTGCTTGGCGATGCTGCGCGGGAACTCGGTGGGCAGGTGGAAGACATCCGTGTCCACCTCGAACTCCCAGTCCTTGCCGAGGGTTTCGAGGCGCTGAGCACGGGCGGCGTTGACGTTGAAACGGGCCATGAGGGGTCGGGCTCCTTGCGGGGACGGATCAACTGACGGGCAGAAACGCGGACTTACGCCGCGCTGAAGCTCGGGTCCTTCATCAGGAAGGTCGCCAGCGGGGCACCGTCCACCGTGGCCAGCGCCGTGAACGTGACGCCGAGCTTCACCGGGGCCGTACGGACGAGGGAGATCTCCTCCGTCTCGGTCACCTGGCCGCGGGCGATGATCATGCGGTACCTGACCTCGTCCCCGTCGGTGAACTCCAGCCCGAGCATGCGCTCGTCGAACTTCGGCTCGGCCGCCAGCTCGTACTTGTAGAGCCCGGACCCGGTGGCCGTCTCCTTCACCTTCCCGCCGCCGAAGAAGAACGGCAGCGTGTCCTCGTTGAGTTGGAGGAGCTGGAACTTGAAGCTGAGGTCGCGGTCGGAGTAGACGAACCTCGCCGAGCTGACGCTCTGCCAGGTGTCCACGGGGTCCAGCTTGTCCTTCTTGGAGATCTTGACCCCGTCGGTGGTGGTGTACCCGAGGTCGCTCCAACCGGCGCCCCAGACCGCGGCGGTGTCGGCGGGCGGCGCGGTGGCGAGCGGGGCGATGAGAACCCGGCCGCTGCCCGCGACCCGGATCTCCTTGGCGTTCATTCCGGCCATCACTGCTCCTTGATGGGAGTGGGACATGACGTGCTACGGACTTGGTACGAAGGGACTGCGGAGGTGCTACGGAAGTACTACGGGGGTAATACGGGGGCACTGCGACGGAGACGACTTCCCTCACGGGGAGTGCGTCAGGGGGCCGGTGACCGACCGTCAGGCCGGGCGGACCACCAACCGGGTCGTGGAGACATAGCGGTTGGCGGTGGCGTGCCGATAGTCGGGCAGCCAGCGCGGGCCGTCCTCCTCGACCACGTCCACCACGGTCGCCTCGCCGTACACCGCTCCCCGGAGTTGCAGCATCAGGGCGCGGGCGATCAGGGAGACGGTGTGGGCCGCGGGTTTGGACGGCCCGTAGACCTCCAGGTCGACCAGCGGATTGTCCAGGCGGGGATCCTCCGCCCAGGCTCCGCCGACCCGGGAGACCAGTACGGCGCGCTGCGAGCCGTCGAAGCCGGCGGGCGGCTGGACGTCGACCAGGACACCCGCCAACTCACTGCGGTCCTTGAGGAGATCGACGACCAACTGCTCCACGTCCGGGAAGGTGATGTACGGCTCGCTCATCCCCGGGACTCCGACTCGGCGTCCGTCTCGGCGTCCGGTTCGCCCTCGGCCTCGGGTTCAGGTTCGGACTCCGGCGCGGGACGCGCGATCACCCCGAGCACTCCCCGCGCGGTCGAGTCGTCGACCTCGACGACATCACCGGGCTCGTGCCCGTTCCACCAATAGGTCAACTGGATCTTCTGCACAGCACTCCCCCGTCGTTCGGCTGTACGGCTCCCCGCGGAGGTCTGGTGAAAGCGACTTGATGAATGGTCAACTTCATCCGCTAGCACGCGAGTTGACGCCCCCGGGGTCCCAAATGTAACCAGCGCCCCAAGAGCAGCGTGAGGCGCGAAATGTTTCAAACAGATAACGATCAGATGGAATTCGCCTACGGCAACCATTCGATCGCCCTCCCGGCACGCGAACTCCTGGCACGCGAACTCCCGGCATGCGAAAGTCCCGCCCCTCGCGCGCGGGGCGGGACTTCACGTCATCTCACGACCAAGAGATCAGCCGATCTCCGCCCCGAACGTGGACAGCGCCTCCGTCACCGGCTGGAAGAACGTCTCCCCGCCGGACGTGCAGTCGCCGCTGCCCCCGGACGTGAGGCCGATCGCCGCGTCGCCGTCGAAGAGCGAGCCGCCGCTGTCGCCGGGCTCGGCGCAGACGTCGGTCTGGATGAGGCCGTTGACGATGTCGCCGTTGCCGTAGTTCACGGTGGCGTCCAGGCCGGTGACCGTACCGGTGTGCACCTGCGTCGTCGAGCCGCTGCGGGTCACCTTCTCGCCCACGGTGGCGGCCGCGGCGCGCGTGATGGGCTGCGCGGAGCCGTTGTAGAGGTCGACCTCGCTCGGGTGGTCCACGTCGGACGTGTACTTGACAAGACCGAAGTCGTTGTCGGGGAAGCTGGACTGCTCGTTGGTGCCGATCTCGTTCCCGCTGGAGTCGGACCAGGTGGAGATCGCCTCCGTGCAGTGCCCGGCGGTGATGAAGTACGGCTGGCCGTCCTTGACCACGTTGAAGCCGAGCGAGCAGCGCCCGCCGGAGCCGGTGATCGCGTCGCCGCCCGCGATGAAGGGCTTGAACTCCCCCTTCGTACGCTGGAGTTCGGCGACCGAGCCGAGTCCGTCGACGACCTTGCCGAGCTTGGTCCACTCGGCCGCCGAGACCGTGCGGTCGGCGGTGACGACGACCTTGTTGGTGGTCGGGTCGGTCACCCAGGAGGTGCCCGGGATGGTCGCGTCCTGCTTGAGCGTCGTACGGGCGCCCTTCAGTTCGGCGAGGGAGTTCTCGACGAGTCTGGCCGTGGCGCCGGCCGCCTCGACGGCCTTGGCGGCGGTCTCGTCGAGGACGTTGACGACGAGACTCTTCTTCTGTGCGTCGTAGTACGTGCCCGCCGCGTCGCTGCCGAGGTCCTGGCCGAGCGTCGAGGCGAGCTTTCCGGCCGCGAGGGCCGTCAGGGTGTGCGGCGCGGAGTCCTTCGCGGGCTCGCTGGCGTTCGCAGTCTGGAAGGTGACTCCCGCGGCGACCAGTGCGGTGACACCCGCACCTGCGATGGCCGCACGCCGCTTGGGTATGCGTCGGTGCTGCAACTCACGTCCTCCTGTGGGGGGTTCGGCCCGGGAGATTGTGGGGACCTCGCGGGCCGGAAGGCTGGTTGACGGGCGCCTACTATTCCGAGGTGCACAGGGAGCACACAAGGTCGAGTTCAGGACGCACGTACGCCGAGGGCGTGCGCTCCCCGTCCGCAACCGTTCGCAGTCGCCACGCCGTCATCCCAGGGAAATTCGCACTGCAAACACTACGGGCGAGTAACCGGCACCAGAGGGTGAGGATCAGTCGTGGCTTGAATTCGACTCTCCGGAGGCCTCCGGCAGTTGCGGCGACTGCTCCTGCGCCGAGGGTTGCACCTGAGCCGGCTGCACGTGTTGCACCTGTGGCTGCTGAGGCGGCTGTTGCGCCTGCGGCTCCTGCGGCTGCTGTTGCATTTGGGGCTGCTGTGGCGGCTGCGCCCTCTCCAGGAACCGCAGCAGCTCCACCGGGAACGGCAGCACGAGCGTCGAGTTCTTCTCGGCCGCGACCGCCACCACCGTCTGCAGCAGGCGCAGTTGGAGCGCGGCCGGCTGTTCGGACATCTCCTTGGCGGCCTCGGCCAGCTTCTTCGAGGCCTGCAACTCGGCGTCCGCGTTGATCACCCGGGCCCGCCGCTCACGGTCCGCCTCGGCCTGCCGGGCCATGGACCTCTTCATCGTCTCGGGCAGGGAGACGTCCTTGATCTCCACGCGGTCGATGGTGACGCCCCACTCCACCGCCGGGCTGTCGATCATCAACTCCAGCCCCTCGTTGAGCTTTTCGCGGTTGGAGAGCAGATCGTCCAGCTCGCTCTTGCCGATGATGGAGCGCAGCGAGGTCTGTGCCATCTGCGCCACCGCGAACCGGTAGTCCTCGACCCGGACGATCGCGTCGGCCGCACCGGTCACGTTGAAGTAGACGACCGCGTCCACCCGTACCGTGACGTTGTCCCGGGTGATGCCCTCCTGGGCCGGCACCGGCATCGTCACGATCTGCATGTTCACTTTGCGCAGCTTGTCGACGAACGGGACGACCATGGTGAACCCCGGTCCACGCACCTCGGGCCGGAGCTTGCCGAGGCGGAACACCACGCCTCGTTCGTACTGTTTGATGACGCGCGCCGCGGCCATCACGTACACCGCTCCGACGGCCGCGAGCGAAGCTCCAGCCGCCACCAGCTCCTCGACCATGCCGGCCCCCAGGGTCCCGAGTGCGCGTTACAGAGGAGTTCTGCCTGTACTTCGAAGGTAACTCCGGAGTAGGGACATGGGCGAGCCCCCGCACGCCGATTGCGTACGGGGGCTCGCCTGCCGCCGGCTGCGCTGTGCGCCCGGGCTCGTCAGCTCGGGCGCGGACGAGGACTGCTCCGCGGCTCGGTCAGCCGATGGTCACGCCGTAGTAGCTCAGCGCCTCGGTGACCGGCTGGAAGAAGGTCGTGCCACCGGAGGTGCAGTTGCCGCTGCCGCCCGAGGTCAGACCGTAGGCCACGGTGCCGGCGTACAGCGCACCGCCGCTGTCTCCGCCCTCGGCGCAGACGGTGGTCTGGATCATCTGGTAGACCACGTCGCCGCCGCCGTAGTTGACGGTCGCGTTCAGGGCGGTGACCCGGCCGCTGTGCGTGCCGGTGGTGGAGCCGCGACGGTAGACCGTCGTGCCGACGCTCGGCGTGGCCGCGCTGGTGATGGTCTGGCTGCCGACCGAGCTGGGGTGGGCCACCGAACCGGTGTAACGCACCAGCGCGAAGTCGTTCGTCGGGAAGCTGTAGCTCACGTTGCTGCCCAGCAGCGTGGTCTTCGCGGAGTTGGAGTACCAGGTGGAGGCCACCTCACCGCAGTGCCCGGCGGTCAGGAAGTAGTACGTGCTCCCGCTGTGCACGTTGAAGCCGAGGGAGCAGCGGTAGGCGCCGCCGTAGATGGCGTCGCCACCAGTGATCAGCTTCTTGAACTGACCCGGGGTGTGCTTGATCGTGAGCGCACCGGCGTTGCCGCCGGCCTGCGCCTTGATCTTGGCGATCTCGGTCTTGGAGACCGTGCTGTCGACGGTGACGACGACGCGGTTGGTCTTGCTGTCGACGGCCCAGGCGGTGCCCGGGATGTCGGCCTTGAGCACCGAGCCGCTGACGCTCTTGAGTTGCGCCGTGCTGAAGGGGGTGACGGTGGACGCGTTCGCGCTGGGGACCGCGAACGAGGCGGCGGCCACGAGTCCGGTGGTGACGGCGATCAGCCGGGTCCGTCTCGAAATGCCGCTGCGCGGAGTGGTGCGCTTGATCCTCACTTGTCGTTCCTCCACATGGGGAAGTCGGGGGCCCGCGTGGGGTCGGGGCCCGTGAGGCGCAGCCAGGGCCCACTTCGTCCGGATTCCGGACATGCCGTGCCCCTGACAAGCGCTGTGGGGAGTATTCGGCCGAACAACCGTTAGGCACAAGGGCGCCTTTCGGCCGTGAATCTTTGAACCAACTGTGCGACCGGGCCGCTCCCCCCTCCCTCCCGAATGCCGGTGCCCCCGCACTCAGATCAGGTTGCGCTCCCCTGCCTCGATCGCGATGTCCAGCGTATTGCCCGGCGGCGGGAAGGGGCAGATGAAGGCGTCGGCGAATGCGCACGGTGGGAGCAGGGCGCGGTTGAAGTCCACCGTTGTGCGCCCCTCGGCGTCCGGGGCGGCCGGGCGCAGGAACCGGAAGCGATGACTGCTCCGTCCGCTGCTGACGTCGGCGAACACGGCCCACAGCGAGCCGTCGCCCTCGACCGTGACCTGGAGGGTCAGCTCCCGTCCGTCGAGGGTGAACGCCAGCTCTCCGCCGAGCCCGAGGCCACGCTTGCGGCCGTCCGCGTTCTCGACGCGTACGGTCCGGTCCTCGGCGTACGGCGTGAAGCGCCCCGGCACCGACCAGCGCGGGTCGTAGGGGGTCGCCTCGATGCCCCGGAAGTCCTGCCGGGCAGGCGCGTCCGGGTCGAAGTCCCGTACGCCCCATACGCCTTCGCGCACCAGCACGACCAGCCGCCGCTCGCCGAACGCGACCCGGGCCGCGGCCGCCGGACCGAGGTCAGGGGCCAGTCGGACGGTGCCGTCGAGGGGGCGTCCATCCACCGTCAGCCTGTCCGCCGCGGTCGCCGTGAGCCGTACCGCGTCGCCGTCGTCCGTCCAGTTTCCGGGGATGTCCGGAAGTCGACCGTCCGGATAGTCCTCCAGCCAGTGCGTGCCGGTCAGCGCGAGCGACCCGTGGGGCGCCGAAGCCGAGGCCACACGGTGCTCGTGCCAGTGCTGCCACTCGTCGGCCGCGTCCGCGGTCGTGCGATCCACCCTCGTCATCACGTCACCAACCCCGCCGTCATCCGATCAGCCCGTCCCCACCGGGTCGGACAGCCCGAGATGTGAGCGCAGGGTGGCGCCCCGGTATTCCGTGCGGAACGCGCCGCGTTCCTGGAGCAGCGGCACCACCCGGTCCACGAACTCGTCGAGTCCGCCCGGGGTGAGATGCGGTACGAGGATGAAGCCGTCGGCCGCGTCCCGGCGGACGAACTCCTCCAGTTCGGCGGCGACGGCCTCGGGGGTGCCGATGAAGGACTGCCGGGCGCTCGCCTCGATCACCGTCTGCCGGATCGACAGACCCTTCTCCCGCGACAGAGCCCGCCACTTCTCGGCGATCGCGACCGTGTCGCCGCGCCGGGTCCGTCCCCGGCTGATCCCGGAGTCGGGCACCGGGTCGAAGTCGGGCAGCGGCCCGTCGGGATCGTACGAGGACAGGTCGGCGCCCCAGACCTGCTCAAGCGCGAGGATCGCGTTCTGCGGGGAGACCTGCTGCCGGCGGATCCCGGCGGCCCGCTCCTGCGCCTCGGCCGCGGTGTCGCCGAGGACGACGGAGACACCGGGCATGATCTTCAAGTCGCCTGCCGTACGGCCGTACTTGGCCAGCCGGCGTTTCACATCCGCGTAGAACGAGCGGCCCGCCTCCAGGGAGCCCTGCCGGGTGAAGACCACGTCGGCCGTGGCCGCCGCGAACTCCCGTCCCTCGTCGGAGTCCCCGGCCTGGATCACGACCGGATGTCCCTGCGGTGAGCGCGGGACGCCGAACTCGCCCGCGATGTCGAAGTGTCGGCCGCGGTGCGCGAAGGGCCGGAAGACCCCGTCGGAATCCCCGGAGTTCCACAACTCCCGTGCCACTTCGATGAATTCAGCAGCTCGCGTGTACCGGTCGGCTCGGTCGAGGAAGCCGCCGCGCCGGAAGTTCTCGCCGGTGAAGGCGTCGGAGGAGGTCACCACGTTCCAGGCCGCCCGGCCGCCGCTGAGATGGTCCAACGTGGCCAGTCTGCGGGCGAGTTCGTAGGGCTCGTTGAAGGTCGCGTTGACCGTGGCGGCTAGCCCGAGGTGTTCGGTGACCCCGGCGAGCGCGTTCAGGACGGTGAGCGACTCCGGGCGCCCGACGACGTCCAAGTCGTGGATGCGGCCCTTGTGTTCGCGCAGCCTCAGTCCCTCGGCGAGGAAGAAGAAGTCGAACAGACCCCGCTCGGCGGTGCGCGCGAGATGCTCGAAGGACGAGAACTCGATCTGCGACCGCGACCGCGGATCCGCCCACACCGTGGTGTTGTTGACCCCGGGAAAGTGCGCGGCCAGATGCATCCGCCTGCGTCGTACGGTCATGACGTGCCCCCTGCCACGGCGTACCGGTTGGCGGGCCGGGCCAGTCCCAGGTGCTCCCGCAGCGTGCTGCCCGGGTAGAAAGTGCGGAACAGGCCCCGGTGCTGGAGCAGCGCGACCGTGCCGTTGACGAGCCGCTCCAGGTCACGGCGTGGCTCGGCGGGCGTGAGGTGGAAGCCGTCGACGGCGCCGTCCTTGTACCAGGCGGCGATCAACTCGGCGAGGTCCACCGGACCGCCCCGGTACAGCGGCCCCTGCGCGGTCTGCCGGGGACCGCCCCCGCCGTGCCCGGGCTCGGCCGCGTGCTCGCCGTCGCCGAGGTCGATCAGGAGACTGGCGAGCACCCGCGGCGCATCCGGACCACGCCCGAACTCCGCGGCCCTGCGCCGCAGTTCATCGCGTACGGCCGCGGCCTGGGCGGGACTCACGGCCTGCACCAGCGCCACGTCCGCGTACCGGGCGGCCACGGGCCGGGCGTGCCCTTCGGTGGCGTCGACGACCCGCACGGGGTGGCCCTGCGGGGGCCGCGGCACGATCGAAGGACCCTTGACGGAGAACGAGTCGCCCGCGAAGTCGACGTGATGCAGCTTGTCCCGGTCCACGAAACGGCCGGTCGGCACATCCCGTATCTCGGCGTCGTCCTCCCAGCTGTCCCACAACCGCGCGGCCACGTCGGCGACTTGACCTGCCTCCCGCCACAACTCGTCCGCCGCGGCGGCATGTCTGCGGCCGAAGAGGCGGGCCTCGCCCTCGGTGGCCGACACGTCGATCCGCCAGCCGGCCCGGCCGCGGCTGACCCAGTCGAGGGTCGCGACGGCCGCCTGCACGTGGAAGGGCTCGGTGTGGGTCGTGGTCACGGTCGGCACCAGCCCGACCCGACTGGTCGCCGGCGCCACCCGCGCCAGAACGGAGAGCGCGTCGGGTCCAGGCCGGGCGAAGGTGTCGTCCAACGTGACGAAGTCCAGCCCACCCCGCTCGGCAAGCCGCGCCAACTCGACATGGGAACCGGCATCGAACACCGCCGGCTGGTCGATCCCGGCGGCCAGATGCAACAGCCCCCGACCGTACGAAGGGCTCATGTCGAAGATCCTTTTCGAAGAACACACGGGAGGCGGCGGGGGCAACGAGCCCGGCGCGCACGCTGGGAGGGGCGGGGGTCACTGGTCCCGTCCAAGAGGAGGGAACGGCGGGGGTTGCTGATCCCGCCCACGCGCAGGGAACGGCGGGGGTCGCTGGCCCCGCCCACACGCAGGGAACAGCGGGAGCCGCAAGCCCGGTCGCCACGGAGGGAACGGTTGGGGTCGCAAGCCCCGCCCAAACACAAGAAGTGGCCGGAGTCACCGGCCCCGCCCACACGCAAGGACCGGCGCGAGCCGCAAGCCCCGCCGCCACGCAGGGAACGGCTGGGGTCGCAAACCCCGTCCACACACGGGGAACGGCCGGAGTCACCAGCCCCGCCCACCCGCAGGGAACAACGGGAGCCGCAAGCCCCGCCGCCGCGCAGCGAGCAGCCTGAGCGGCAATTCCGGCCCACTCGCAGGGAACGGCGAGAGTCACGAACCCCGCCCACGCGCAGGGAACCGCGGCAGCGGTGTCGGGAAGCAGCGGGAGCGCTCACGCGGCCGCCCGGGCGGAGAGTTCCGCCAGGAACCGCAGCGCGGCCCGTGCCGTCGCGTCGTTCTGTCGGAACGCGGGGCCGCCGGTGCGCGGCCGGGTGAAGGCGCCGGAGGTCCGGCCGTCGGTGAAGGGGCCGAGTGCGAAGCGACGGGGATGCGGTCGGCCGGCCCGGTCGAGGATGCGTCCGTCGCCGGGGTCCACCCGCAGCAGCCCCTCCGGGGTCTCGGCGACCCCGTCCCCTTCCTCGTACAGCTCGCGGAGCAGGGCGTCGCGGGCCCGGCCGATCGCCGGATCGGGCAGCCGCGCCTCGACCAACGCCCGTGCCTCGACGAAGGAGTTGGGCACGGTTGCGCTGGTGGCCCGGAACACGCCGTCCTCCGCGGTGACGGTCATGTCGGCGCCCAGGAAGTTCAGGACACCTGCGCGGGACAGCGCCAGCAGCTGCCGCAGTCGGGGGCCGGGCGGCCCGGAGGCCAGATAGCTGAAGAACCCGTGCCACCAGGGCCCGATGTCCCCGAGCCGGATCAACTGACCGTAGACGGAGAGCAGTCCGAGGAAGACCGCCAAGTCCGGGCTGTACTGCGGATCATGACGTCTGGTCAGGTCCCGTTCGACATAGCCACGCAGCCCCTCCTGGAACTCCTCGAACGAGCCGTACCGCACCCCGTCCAGCGGATGGTCGAGCGCGGTGAGATCCAGCCGGTCCGCCGCTCCGGGCACCGCGGAGGCCACGAGGGCCTCGCGCTCGGCCAGGTCGGCGGCGGCAGCGTACTTCTCCTCGAAGTCGGCCCAGGGCATCGCGGCCCGCTCCGGATGCACGGTGAACAGCCGGTGGTAGTGGGCGAACCCCAACTCCTTCTCCACCAGCGGCCACACGTCCCGCCGGAACTCGAACCCGCCCGGCCTGCCGAGCAGTTCCGTCACCTCGGCGGGCCCGAAGAACCGTGGCAGCGGCGGCCGTTCACCGCTCCAGTCGTAACCGATCTTCGAGTGGTACGGCACTCCGCGCCGCGACCCGACGTACAGCACCGGCTCCCGCCCGGACGGCACGTAGGTGTCCCCCTCGTAACGCCCGCCGCGCCCCTCCGTCAGCAGCACCATCAGGTCGACGAAGGCGAGCCCGAAGCCGCGGACCAGGACGGGTTCGCCGGCCTTCAGCGGGGACAGATCGCTGTCGGCGGTGAAGTCCGGCGGCAGATGGACCAGCCCGTGAGCGGCGGCGTACGACGCCAACTCGCTCTGCTGCTCGTCGAGTTCGGCGTCCAGGTGACCGAGGGCCAGCACGACGAGGTCGGCCAGGAGCGGACGCGGGCGGCCCTGGAGCCACACCTGCTGGCGCCCCTCGCGCGGGCCACCCACCCGCAGGGCGCGGGTCGGGTGATGGTGGACGGTGATGCCCTCCGGCAGGGCGGCCAGGGCCTGCTCGTGCACCCAGCGCAGGTAGGAGCCCTGCAGCGGGCGGTCGGCGAAGACGTCCGCGTCGATACCGGCCCACTCGTGCAGCGTGGGCCCCTCCCCCACGGGACCCTCCATGGCCACCGTCTCGTCGGTGAACATCGTGACGTCCTCGGCGTGGGAGTTCATCCACAGCAACGGCGACTGGGCGGCCCGCCAGATGCGTCCGGCGCCCGGTGGATGCGGGTCCACGAGATGGATGTCGAGACCCGAACCGGCGTACAGCTCCTGCGCGTTGGCCGCGATCCGCTGGATCAGACCGGTCCCTCGCGGCCCGGCCCCGACGATCACCAGGGAGGGCCTCGCGCCGGGTACGGCGGTGACTTTGGCAAGGGTGTCCGATGACATGCGAAGACTCCGTGACGCATAGGTCGAGCACGGGTGCCTTCACACGGTGCGCCGCTGGGCGCGCTACGGCCGAGCCCCTCAGCAGGGCCGTCCGTCGACTGTACGGGGCCGTTTCCCCTCGCTGTCAAGGTTGTCCATCATGTGAGCGGCACGTCTCAGCTCGGTTGACGGGAAACCGGATGCCTGTTCCACTTGGCCCATGCATCCACAGCAGTGGCTGGTCAAGCGCTCCCACATCGACTTCGGTCGAGTGTGGTCCTCTTCCTGTTGAGCCTTCCTCGCTGCACGTGTTCTTCCTTCCCCGCCTTCACACGCACACCCCTCCCCTCCCCTTGGGCGCCGCCCGGACCCCGATCACCCGGTCCAGCAACGCGCCGAGCACGTCCCGTACCGACCCGCGGTCCCGAGCATCACACTCCAGCACCGGCACATCGCTCCTGAGCCCCAACACCCTGCGCACTTCGTCGAGTTCGTACCGGTCCGCGCCGTCGAAGCGGTTCACGGCGAGCACGAACGGCGCGCCCTGCGTCTCGAAGTAGTCGACGGCGGGGAAGCACTCCTCGATCCGACGGGTGTCCACGAGGACCACCGTCCCCAGCGCGCCCTCCTCCAGGTCGTCCCGGAGGAAGGAGAACCGGTCCTGGCCGGGCGTCCCGAAGAGGTATAACGCGATCGACGGATCGAGCGTGATCCGCCCGAAGTCGAGCGGGACGGTCGTGGTCGTCCTCGACTCGGTCCCGTCGACCGCGTCGACCCCCATCGAGATCTGCGTGATCGCGGCCTCCGCGTCCAGCGGTCCGATCTCCGAAATGGCCCCGATGAACGTCGTCTTGCCGACCCCGAGCCCCCCGCTCACCACGATCTTCACAGCGAGCGGCACGATCCTGTCAGAGCGCCCTGACATGGTCCCGATCCTTTCGAGCGGCCGCACGCACTTCGCGTCCTTGCCGGAGATACGTCCCGGAACGCCCCCGCGTTCAATCCAGCCGCCTCAGCAACTGCAGTCGCAGCCGCAATCGCAGCAGTCGCAACCGTCACAGCAACTGCAGCAGTCACAGCAGTCGCCGCAGTCCGGGTTGCAGAGACCTTCCTTCGGCTCCCGGGTCCAGGGGTCCTCGTACGAGCCGCAGCACAGCTGGCACGTGCAGGCGAGGCCCGCCCACACCGCGCACCCCGCCAGCAGCCCGCGCCGGTCCCGGCGCGGCGGCTCGGGCGGCAGCGGCGGCCCACCGGGACATCGGAAGAGCGGCGTGGAGGGACAGAGTGTTGGG
>NZ_JBSFLV010000086.1:0-40746 GCF_053599215.1 Streptomyces sp. NPDC001002
GGCCCACAGCGGCCGGTGACGACACCACTCCTTTCGTCCAATCGCCGCCGCTCTTTGTCCATGGACCGGTCCCTCACCTCGGGTGAGGGTTGCCCCATGACCGAATTCGGGCTCAGGGACAGGGAGTTGCCGCCGCGGCTCCAGGCGCGTCGACGGACGCCGATCGGCTTGATCGCGCTGGCGCTCGGCGGGTTCGGCATCGGTCTGACCGAGTTCCTGATCGCCGGGCTGCTGCCGCAGGTGGCGTCGAGTTTCGCGGTGTCCGAGGCGGCGGCGGGCTGGCTGATCTCCGGATACGCGCTGAGCGTGGCCATCGGCGCGATCGCGCTGACCGCGGCGACGACACGACTGCCCCGCAAGGGCGTACTGGTCGGCCTGGTGGCGCTGTTCGTCCTCGGCAACCTCCTCTCCGCCGTCGCGCCGAGCTACCAGGTGATGCTGCTCGGCCGGATCGTCGCGGCCCTGTGCCACGGCTCGTTCTTCGGCATCGGCTCACTGGTCGCCCGCAGTCTGGTCACCCCGGAGCGGAAGTCCCGTGCGGTGGCGGTCATGTTCGCCGGTCTGACGGTCGCGAACGTGCTGGGCGTCCCCTTCGGCGCGCTGGTCGGTGAGCGCTGGGGCTGGCGGGCCGCCTTCTGGGCGGTCACCGGGATCGGCGTCCTCGCACTGGCGGGCATCGCGACGCTCGTGCCCGAAGGCGCGGGGGAGACGGGTCCTGCGTCGACAGGGAAGAACCGCTCGCCCTCGCTGCCACCCGTCACCCTGCGGGACCAGTTCCGCGCCTTCCGCTCCTGGCAGGTCTGGCTGACCCTGACGGCCACCGCGCTCGGCTACGGCGGGATGTTCGGTGCGTTCAGCTACATCGCCTACACGTTCACCGAGGTCGGCGGCTTCTCACCGTCGGACGTCGCCTGGCTGCTGATGGTGTACGGAGCAGGCCTGGTCGTCGGCAACGTCATCGGCGGGAGAGCGGCCGACCACGACCGCGACCGCGCCCTGATCCTGGCCCTGCTCGGCCTCACGGTCACGTTGACCTTGTTCGGCCTGCTGGCGGACAGTGCCACGGCGTCGGTGATCCTGGTGTTCCTGATGGGGCTGTTCGGTTTCGCCGCGGTCCCAGGGATGATCACACGCGTCACCGACCACGCCCATGGCGCGGCCCTGGCAGCCAGCGCGAACGTCTCGGCGTCCAATGTCGGCAACGCCCTGGGGGCTTGGCTCGGGGGCTTGGCCATTGCGGCGGGGCTGGGCTATGCGGCGCCGCTGTATGTGGGCGCCGGCATTGTGCTGGTCTCCGTTGTCGTCATGGGAGTGGCTGCGTACCTGGTGAGGTCGCCGGTGGCGGACTCATGACCTGCGGACATGCTGGCGGCCCGGACCTGCGGCTGCGGGGTTGCGCACGGTGCCGGGGCGCGCCGGCATCCTGGTCGACCTTCAGGCGAGCACTGGTGTCGCGGTCCGCTCGACGGCAGGCGACCGTTGCGAGCGCCAGGCCAGGATGATCATGACCGCCGGGATGAGCGTGTCGTACACCAGAACTCCTCCGGTGTTGCCCGGGGCGTGGTCACCCTGGGCGAACCACTGGTAGAGGTGACCGATCACCGCGCCCCAGAGGAACATTCCGGCCCCCAGTCCGATGGTGATGCGTTCCCTGGCCGAGGCCGAGGGGGAAGCGGCGCGAAAGCCCATGACGGCGAGCCCGAGGTTGGCGAAGGCGATCTCGAACTCGAACGGCGTGCGGTCGAAGCCGATCGCGGTGGCCATCGTGTCCGGGATCGTGACGAACGAGATGGTCATCCACAGGCTTCCGCACCCCAGCGCGGCGATCGCCCACCACCGCTGCCAGGTTTCCAGCCTGGCTCGGCCGGAGGTGCTGTGCCGGGTGCGGATCAGTGCGCCGATGACGGCCACCAACAGCCAGGTCATGGGGAATGCGGACTGTGCGAGGTACGAGATCGTGTCCATGCCTTCGAGTCTTGCATGGTTAATATTAACAACGCAACATTGAGGTACGCTGCTCTCATGGACGACGGACTCTCAGATCTGCTGCACCGGGTGGTCTCTCAGTTGGGCGATCTCGCCCGCCGGTATGCCGACCCGGAAGGTGACCTCACCTATAGCCAGATCAGGCTGCTGGGTGCGCTGGAAGACGTGGAACCGGCGACACAGCATCGGCTCGCGCAGGCTCTGGGTGTCTCCGATCCGGCGATCAGCCGGGCCCTGCGACCGCTGGAGGAGGACGGACTGGTCCGCGTCACCCGCGACCCGCTGCACGCACGGCGTCGCCTCGTCGAACTCACCGCCACCGGCCGGGACGCCTACCATGCCGGCGGAAAACCCCTCGCCGAGACCCTCCGGCGCGGCTTGCAGGAGCAGGACTTCCCCTACGACCGATATCTCGCCGACACTCTCAGACTGGCCGAGATCCTCGAAACCGCACGAGCGGCCCGCCCCTGAGCCCAGGCTCGCGCTGTAGGACGCTACCTCGCTCAAAGCGCGCCCCAGAAACCGCAGTGATGCCGAACCCCCGCCGTGCCGGTAGGAACCACGTGATCCGGTGCCAGCGACAGCACCGTCCCTCGGGGCCAGCGCGGCGACGCCGGACCGTTCGGGTCGGCGGTGCCGGCGAATCGCGTCCAGTAGTCGATCATCGTGTCGGCCAGCCGGTGCTGTGCGGGCGTGAGGTCGCGGGCGCGGCCGCCCAGGTCGAAGAGGTAAGGAAGCTCGCTCGCGTGCGGTGCGCCGAGTGGGAACGGTGGTGTGCCCGAGGTGAGCGGCGGAGCGTGCTCGTCGGCGAACTCGTAGCGCCAGGTGGGCACTTGGGTGGAGAGCAGGGCGTCGGTGCGTGCCGTCGGGCAGGCGAAGTTCGCGTCTCCGATGACCGCGCCGAAGACCGGGCCCCCGTCGGTGCGGTGCACCGGGTATTCGTGGACGATCGCCTTCGCCTGGCCCGGGGAGGGGAAGAACGCGGACACGACGTCGGGCCAGGTGGCGGGGGTGACGGGGTTGCCGGCCTGGATGATGCCGGCGGCCCAGCCGTTGCCCTCGTCGTGGTTGTTGCCGATGAGGACGGGGACGTGGTGGAAGCGGTCGGCCGAGATCGCCGCCCCGGGGTCGCTGGGCAGCAACGGCGTTGCATAGGCGGGCTGTTGGTCGGTGTCCTGGGCCGCGAGCAGGCGCGGGACCGGCACCCGGCGCAGGCAGGACAGCACGTCACGCGCGGAGCCGCAGCCGAGCTTCGCAGCGAGGTCCGCGCCCGTGGCGCGCGCCGTGGACAAGGGGACCGAGGACGGCGCGAACGGGCGGTCCGGACTGCCGGTGCACGGGCCGCTCTCGATGATCGCTCGGTCGAAGAGTCCCGCGGCGGCCGGTGAGGCGAGCTGCGCGCACACGCTGTAGCCGCCCGCCGACTCGCCGGCCAGCGTCACGTTGTGCGCGTCGCCGCCGAACGCGCCGATCTCGGCACGGACCCACCGCAGCGCCGCCTGCTGATCGGCGAGGCCGAAGGTGCCCGAGCCGGGCAGTCCGCCCTGTGCGAGGAAACCGAGGGCTCCGAGGCGGTAGTTGACGGTGACGACCACGACGTCACCGCGGGTCGCCATGCGGTGGGCGTCGTACGAACTGCCCGCTCCCGTGGTGAAGCCGCCGCCGTGCAGCCATACGATCACCGGCCGGGGGCGTGCCGGGTCCGCGCCGTCGGGCGTGGTGACGTTCAGGTGGAGACAGTCCTCGTCGATGCTGCCGCCGGGCACCTCGCCGGCCGGCTGCGGACAGGCGCTCGCGGGCTCGGTCGCGTCCCGTACCCCGGACCAGGGGAGCGTGCGGTGGGGTTGTGCCCAGCGCAGTCCGCGCACCGGGGGAGCCGCGTAGGGGATGCCCTCGAAGGTGCGGTAGTCGGCGTGGGCGGTACCCCGCAGCACGCCGTCGTGGATATGCACCGTCGTGCCGACAGGCAGGGTCGGCTGGGTCGGCGGCACCGCGGACCAGGCTGTCGCGAGTACCGCGGTCAGGGCACAGCCCAGAGTGGTCAGGACGCGCTGCATGGTCATCGTCTCCCCATCGGGTCAGCTGCCGCCCATGCCGCCCTGCGCGGCGATCATGGTCGTCGGCAGGGCGCGTACGGTCTTCTCCAGACCGGGTCCGCCGAGGGCGGCGAGCCGCCCGGTGCAGGCGTCGATTCGGGCCCGGTAGGTCTTCTGGTCCTGCCGCGACACGACCGAGCGGATGCGCCCCGCCGCGGCCAGCGCCAGCAGCGCGGCGTCGGTGACGGGGACCTCCCGCGCGGGACCGTCCCCGTGCAGCGCCGCCGACACGCGGGCGCGGAGCGCGGTGGGCACGGCGTGATCCGTCACGGTCGATCGCCGACTCCCGAAGGGGGTGCGAGGCGCCCGCACGGTGAGGAGTCCCGCCGCGGCGAGCCGGTCCTCCACCTGCGTCAGCGTCCGCTTGCGGCGGCGGCGTACGAGGTGTCGCCAGCCGTGTCCGCCGGCGGCGTCGCGCAGCACGCCGTCCAGGACCGGGTCGCCGATCGGTTCCGTGCCGGACACGGTCACCGTGCCGCCCGTCTCCCGCAGCCGACCGCGCGACGCGAGGTCGACCAGGGCGGCGGCCCGGAGCAGCAGTTCCGTGCGGGAACGGTCGTAGGGGCCGCTCGCCCCCTCGTCGTGGGCGAGCAGATACATGAGGCAGGGCAGGTCGTCGATCACACCTCGACGCTAGGGCCGGACGCCCCGGCGACGGATCGGCCGGGGGAACGGCCCGGTACTGGGAGCACAGGAGGACGGCGGCCCGGTCTCCTCCTTGAGGAGGAGGCGGCGCCGTCAGGGGCGACGGGCCCGCACGAGGCCGTGGTCGTAGGCGGCGACCACGGCCTGGACGCGGTCGCGCAGGCCCAACTTCCGTAGCACCGCGGTGACATGGTTCTTGACGGTGGCCTCCGACAGCCGCAGCCGCTCGGCGATCTCCGCGTTCGACAACGCCTGCCCGATCAGCGTGAGCACCTCCCTCTCGCGCGACGAGAGGTCCCGCAGGGAGGGCGGCGGCGCCTGGTCGGGTGCGGTGCTCAGGAATCGGTCCAGAACGCGGCCCAGCACGGACGGCGCCAGCAGCGCGTCACCGCGCGCGGTCACGCGGATCGCGTCGACGAGTTCGGTGGGCCGGATGTCCTTCAGCAGGAAGCCGCTCGCCCCGGCCCGCAGCGCGGCGACCACATGCGCGTCCACGTCCCAGGTGGTCAGCACGAGCACCCTGGCCCCACTGCCCGATGCCACGATCTGCCGGGTCGCCTCGATGCCGTCCACCACGGGCATGCGTACGTCCATCAGCACCACGTCGGGCGCCAGTTCCCGCGTCAGCCGCACCGCCTCGCGGCCGTCGGACGCCTCACCGACCACCTCAAGGTCCTCCCGCGCGTCGATGATCATGCGGAATCCGGTACGGACCAGCACCTGGTCGTCGGCCACCACCACGCGCAACCTCACCGCGCCCCCTCCACCGGCAGCCGCGCCGCCACCTCGAAGCCGCCCCCGGGCAGCGAACCGGCACGCAGGCTGCCGCCCACCAGCCGCGCGCGCTCCTTCATCCCCACCAGACCCCGCCCCTCGCCCGCCGCAGCCGAACTCCCTTGCTGCACACGCCCGTTGTCCACCACCGTGACCTTCACGCACTCCCTCTCCGCCGTCACGCGCACGCTCACCTCGTCCGCGTCGGCCGCGTGGCGCAGCGTGTTGGTGAGCGCTTCCTGGACGATCCGGTACGCCGCGAGATCCACCGCGGCCGGCAGGCTGTCGGTGGCGCCCTCGCGCCGGACGCTTACGGTCATCCCGGTCGCGCGCACTGTGTCGACGAGCTCGTCCAGCCGTGCGAGCGAGGGCCCCGGCTCGCGCTGCTCCTCGGCCCTGTCGTGCGCCGCGTCGGGGCCGAACGCGCGCAGCAGCAGGCGCAGTTCGCCCAGTGCCGACCGGGCGCCCGTCTCGATGGCGCGCAGCGACTGCCGGGCCTGCTCGGGCTGCTGGGTGAACACGTCGTCGGCGGCGCCCGCCTGAATGACCATCACCGACAGCGTGTGCGCCACGACGTCGTGCACCTCACGCGCGATGCGCGCACGTTCCTCCACCACGGCCCGGTGCAACTCGGCTCTGATCCTTGCCTGTTGTGCTCTTCGCCACTGCCCCGCGGTCCACGCCAGAGCCACCGCCAGCAGATAGACCGACAGCCCCGCGCCGCCGCCCGCCCCGAACGCCAGCGGCGCGGGCAGACACATCGCCGCGAGTGCCCGTACCGACACCTGCCGCGACCTGGTGGCCGACAGCACGCACAACGTGACCTGTGCCGCGAGCAGCGCCCCCGTCAAGGACACCGCGGGCAGCAGCGCCCAAACCGCGAGGCCCGTGAGCGCGTTCGCGGCCAGGACGGCGGCCGGGGCGCGCACCTGCCATCGCAGGGCGCAGACCTGGACGAGGACCAGCGCCAGGGCCGCGGGCAGCCGTCCGCCGTGCTCAGCGCCGACGACGAGCACCGAGGTGCCCAGGACGGAGAGCACCAGGCCGGCGGAGCCCCACCACAGCGTCCGGGCCGCGCGCGGTGACAGCTCGCCCCGCGCCTCACCTGCGAACGCGTCGTCGGACTGGCCACGGCTACGATCCACGCCTCCGAGCCTATCGAGGCGGAGCGCGCTGTTCAGCGGGGTGAGCCGTTCAGGGGACCACCGTGTGTACGACGGCCGGCGAGTCTGTCGGGCACGCTCAGCGGATCCCCGCCAGATGGTCGGCCAGGATCGAGGTCACCGACAGCACGGTGTCGAAGTTCGGCGTGAGCCGGGTCTTCGTCAGCGCGAAGGCGACACCCCGCGCGGGGTCGGCGTAGGCATAACTCCCGCCTCCGCCGGGCCATCCGAAGGCTACGGAGTTCTCCTCGACGGGTGCGCCGATTCTGCCGATCGGGAACCCCAGCGCCATCCGCGCCGGAGTGCCGAAAACCTGGTCCGTGCCCTCGAAGGCGAGCCCGGCCAGTTCCGCCAACCGTGCGGAGTCCACGAGTTCGCCCTGCAGAAGGGCGTCGAACATCGCGGCAAGGCCGTGCGCGGTGGCGGTGCCCACCGACGGGATGTCGGCGCCCAGGATCTCGTCCCTGTTGCCGAAATCGGCACTCGGCCGGCTTTCCCACGGCGCGAGGATCGCATCCCCGTTCTCCGGGTCGGCGGGCGCGTCTCCCGGGTCGGCGGGCCACTCGCCCGCCTGCTGCTCCAGGCGCGCCAGCCCCGGCAGCGCCTCCTTCGGAGCACCGAAGTAGATCTGCCCCTCGATACCGAGCGGCCCGGTGATCCACTCCCGCAGCAGTTCGTGCGCGGTCCGGCCGGTCGCGCGGCGGGCCAGCTCACCGACGAGAAAGCCGAAGGTGTACGAGTGATAGGCCATAGTCTCGCCCGGGCGCCAGCGCGGCTCGGCGGCGGCCAGCGAGTCACACACCCGGGACCAGTCGGGCAGCTCGGCAGGGGTGATCTCGCGCGGCATGGCCGGCAGTCCGACCGTATGGGTCAGCACGTGCCGGAGCGTCGCCGTGTCCTTGCCGTGCGCGCCGAACTCGGGCCAGAGGTCGGTGACCGGGCTGTCGTAATCGACGAATCCCCGCGCCACGAGCAGATGCGCGAGCGTGGCCGCGACGTTCTTGACCGTGGAGAAGCTGAAGATCGGCGTGCCGGAGGTGATCGGTCGCCCGGTGGCCGAGTCCGCCGCGCCGGCCACCGCGTCGACGATCAGCTCGCCGCGTTGGTGGACGGCGACCTGCACGCCTGTCTCCGTGCCGGTATCGACCAGCACATCGAGATGACGCTGAATCCGTTCCTGCAGCTCACTCATCGCCGTCCTCGTCGCTTCCCCGACCGGGCGGAGGAACCGAACCACCGCTCCGGCCTGTGCGGTGTCCTCCCGCCCACCATGCCAAATCGGCCGCCGCGGCGCCGGAGGACTGCCATCCCGATGGTCCGGGCCGAAAACCGGATCGGTAGCGTGCCGATCATGGCGGACTGGAGCATGCGACCGGCGCAGGAGTCGGACGTCGAGACGGTGGCCGAGTTGCGTGCGGTGGTGATGCGGCCGGACCTGGAGCGACTCGGGCGGTACGACGAGCATCGTGTACGGCAGCGATTCCGCGATGCCTTCGACCCTGACCACACGTGGATGATCGAGGTGGCCGGCGCCTTCGCCGGCTGCGTGGCCCTGCGCCCGGCCGAGGACGCCCACTGGCTGGAGCACTTCTGTCTCGCCCCGCATCTCCAGGGCAGCGGCATCGGTTCGGGAGTGATCAGCGAACTGCTGGAGCGGGCCGACCGCGACGGCGTCCTGGTCCGACTGAACGTCCTCCAAGGCAGTCCCGCACGGCGGCTGTACGAGCGCCACGGATTCACCGTCGAGACCGAGGACCCGGTGGACGTGTTCATGCTGCGCAGGCCGCCGGAGCGAGGAGTCGCTACCGTGCGGCCATGACCGACGACCGATCCGAAGAAACTCGGCCGGCGATGTCGAGAACCCCCGCCCGGCTCCGTCCCCGCGGTGAACGCGACCACAATGGGGCGTACGAGGACCGAGGAGAACCACGATGGCCAAGTACCTGCTGCTGAAGCACTACCGAGGCGCCCCGGCACCGGTCAACGACGTGCCCATGGACCAGTGGACGCCCGAGGAGATCTCGGCGCACGTGCAGTACATGAGCGACTTCGCGGCCCGGCTGGAGAAGAGCGGCGAACTCGTCGACAGCCAGGCGCTGTCGCCCGAGGGGACCTTCGTCCAGTACGGCGGTGAGGGGCGCCCGCCGGTCACCGACGGGCCGTTCGCGGAGACCAAGGACCTCATCGCCGGCTGGATGGTCATCGACGTGGACACCTATGAGCGTGCCGTCGAGCTGGCGGGGGAGCTGTCGGCAGCCCCCGGGGCCGGTGGCGAGCCGATCCACGAGTGGCTGGAGCTGCGCCCGTTCTACAGCTCGCAGCCCACGGCCGTCGATTGCCCTTGGAAGTGAACGAGGCCCTGCTCCGGGGCCTCACCCCGAACGTGCTCGGTGTCCTCGTCCGTCGTGGAGCCGATTTCGCGGCGGCCGAGGACGCCGTGCAGGACGCGCTCATCGAGGCGGTCCGGGTGTGGCCCGCCGACCCGCCGCGCGACCCGAAGGGCTGGCTGGTCACGGTCGCCTGGCGCAAGTTCCTCGACGCGACGCGCGCGGAGACCGCCCGCCGTCGGCGCGAGGACCTCGTCGAGGAGGAACCGGTGCCCGGGCCCGCCCCGGCCACGGACGACACGCTCCAGCTCTACTTCCTGTGCGCCCATCCCTCGCTGACCCCGTCGTCGGCGGTCGCGCTCACCCTGCGTGCCGTCGGCGGGCTCACCACCCGGCAGATCGCCGAGGCCTACCTGGTGCCGGAGGCGACGATGGCCCAGCGCATCAGCCGGGCCAAGCGCACCGTGTCCGGCGTGCGCTTCGACCAGCCCGGTGACGTTGCCACCGTGCTGCGCGTCCTCTACCTGGTCTTCAACGAGGGCTACTCCGGCGACGTCGACCTCGCCGCCGAGGCCATCCGTCTCACCCGGCAACTCGCCGCCGTGATCGACCATCCCGAGGTGTCGGGCCTGCTCGCCCTCATGCTGCTCCACCACGCCCGGCGCACCGCGCGGACCGCACCCGACGGCAGCCTCGTGCCGCTCGCAGAGCAGGACCGAAGTCGCTGGGACACCAAGGTGATCGCCGAGGGCGTCGAGATCCTTCAACGGGCCCTCGCCCGCGACCGGTTGGGCGAGTTCCAGGCCCAGGCGGCCATCGCCGCCCTCCACGCCGACGCGCCCACCGCGGAGGAGACCGACTGGGTGCAGATCGTCGAGTGGTACGACGAACTCGCCCGCCTGACCGACAATCCGGTCGTCCGGCTCAACCGCGCGGTCGCCGTCGGTGAGGCCGACGGCCCGCGCGCAGGCCTGGCCGCCCTCGCGGCACTGGACGACTCACTGCCCCGCCACACCGCGGTGGCCGCCCACCTCCACGAGCGCGACGGCGACCTGGAGTTGGCGGCACGCCTGTACGCCGAGGCGGCCCACAAGGCACCCAACCTCGCCGAACGCGCCCACCTCACGCGCCAGGCCGCCCGGCTCAACTCCCGTCGCACTCAGTGACCGCGGCGCCCCCGCACTCGCAGCAGGCCCGCTGATCCATTCGGATTGCCGTTACCCTGCCGCAGGGGGTGGTCAAGTGGCCGACATCGCAGGGGAGTTGGGTGAGGCTCCTTCGCCGGAGTCCACGACTGTCGTCGTGATCGGCGCCGGGCCGGCCGGGCTGACCGTCGGCAACCTGTTGCGGCGCAGCGGCATCGACTGTGTCGTCCTGGAGCGCCAGACCCGCGACCACGTGGCGCAGCGCCAGCGTGCGGGCATCGTCGAGACGCGCGCGGTGCGGATGTTCGACGCCTGGGGGCTGGCCGACCGGGTCCTCGGCGGATTCCCGTCCGAAGGGATCCTCGAGTTCCGGGTGGACGGGGAGAGCCACCTGGTCTCCGACAGCGACGGGTCCGAAGGTCCCGGAGCCCGTATCTGCCCCCAGCAGGTCCTGGTCCAGAAGCTCACCGACACCTACCTCGCCGACGGCGGCGACCTGCGCTTCGAGGCCGCCGACATCTCCCTGCACGACCTGACCGGCGAGCGCCCGACGGTCCGGTACCGCACGGCCGACGGCGGCCTTCGGGCCATCACGTGTGACTTCGTCGCCGGTTGCGACGGGGACCACGGCATCAGCCGTACCGCAGTCCCTGAGGGCGTCCTCACCGCGCACGCCCTCGACCACGGCATCGGCTGGCTGACCGTTCTCGCCGACGCGCTGCCCCCGAGGTATCCGCTTCTGGCCGTCAGCGCGCAGGGCTTCGCCGCGCACTTCCCCCGAGGTCCGTACACCAGCCGCTACTACCTCCAGTGCCCGCCCGACGACGACCCCGCCGCCTGGTCCGACGATCGGGTCTGGGACGCCCTGCGCACCCGGCTCGGCGACCCCGCCCTCGGCTCCGGGCCGATCACCGACCGGGAGATCTTCCGGCTCCGCAGCCTGGTCCACGACCCCATGCAGTACGGCCGCCTCTTCCTCGTCGGCGACGCGGCGCACATCGTCTCCCCGATGGGCGGCAAGGGGATGAACCTCGCGCTCTACGACGCCGACGTCTTCGCGCGAGCGGTGGCGGACTTCGTTCGGGACGGCGACGAGAGCGCACTGCGGACGTACTCGGAGCGCTGTCTGCGGCGGGTCTGGAACGACCAGGAGTTCTCGCACTGGCTGACCCGGACCGTCCACGACGCCGGCGACGACACGCACTCCGGGCCCTTCGAGCGGAACCTGGCCCGGGCCCGGCTCGACCGGCTGTTCACCTCTTCCGTCGCCGCTCGGTCCTTCGCGGAACTCATGACGGGAATGTACTGAGCGCCTGACGGCGAACGGCGCTTGTTCGTTCCGTAGTCGAATGCCTGTTCCGTAGCAGATGCCGATCCGGCGGAGATTTCGTGAAAGCCGGAGGTCTGCCCCGCCACAGACGGTGCATTCCGACTACACATGTCATGGCCCTGCTTAACGACATCTCACGGGGGACTCACAGATGAAGCGTTTGCGCAGAACACAGCTGCTCGGCCTCGGCGTCATGGCGCTGATGCTCGGCCTGGTCGCCGCTCCCACCGCACAGGCGGCACCGGGACAGGCGGCCGCCGCCCCCGCGGCCGTCGAGTGCAGCGGCAGCTGGGACGGCAAGACGTACTGGGCCAAGAGCCCGTCGGGAAGCAACGGCGGCGGCTACGCCCGCACGTACTGGAACGCCTCGACCAAGCACAACTGCGCCAAGTTCTGGTCCAGCCCCTATGACGGCCTGGCCTCGAACATCACGCTCTACCTCTTCGACGAGAGCGGCGACTACGCCGCCGACCCGCCCCCCGAGCACCCGGCGAACTACCACTACTACGCGGGCCCGGTCTACACGTGGTTCGACGCCACCAACAAGTGCATCCGCCTGGGCGGTTCGCTGACCCGGGGCGGGGTGAAGTACACCCTCAGCACCGGGAACATCCGCTGCTGACGCGCTGACTCGTCTCACACGCCCTTGCGGATGTCGTCGTGGCGTGCGGCGAACCGCAGCCTGCCGTCCGTGACTTGGTACAGGAACAGGCCGCCGTCCTTGTCGGTCTTGAGGAACTGGGACTGGCTGTCGTACGCGAACAGGCGGGTGATGCCCTGCCAGGGTCTGCGCAGGAGTTCGGCGCGCAGCGATTCGCGCTTGCCTCCCTGAGCGGTGAGCCCCTGGGCGGCGTAGCGGACGGCGTCGTACGCCTCGGCGGCCCACGGCGGTGGTGCGGTGCGGTAGCGGGCGCGGAAGGCGGTGGCGAAGGACCGGGTGGCGGGATCCGCGGCCGCGTCGCAGTAGCCCGTGCTGATCCACCAGCCATCTCCCGCCTTGAGGAAGGAAGTTGAGAGGATGTGTTCGTCGGCGCCCCGGACGCCTCGGTAGCCCGCGGCGTTCAGGGCCCGGGCGCAGGCGGCGGCGCGGGCCGGGGTGGCACCGGCGAAGATCATGGCGTCGTACGAGCCGGAGGCGACGTCCTGGGCGGCGGCGGTGAAGTCGTCGGCGGCGGCCACGTCCAACTGGTCGACCTTGCCGTCGAGTTTGCCGTACACGGTGACCACGCGGACGATGGGGAGGGTCTCCTCGTCGTCGGTGAGGTCGTGGACGACGACGCTGCGGGTGGGCTTGACGACCCGGTTGAGATAGCGCACCACGGAGCCCGGACCGACGGTGCGGGTGGAGCGCAGGACGAGCGTGCTGGTCGTGTTGGCGGCGAGGACGTCGGTGTCGGCGCGGGTCACCAGCAGGCACAACCCGGCCTCGGTGCACACCGGTACGGCGGCGGGCACGGCCGCACTGCCGCCCGCGGCGATCACGGCGTACACGTCCGTGTCGGCGACGAACCGAGCCGCGCCGGCGGCGGAACCGGCCGCCGTACCCCCGTCGTCGACGGAACGCAGCGCCAGATCGAAGGCCCGGTCGGCGCGCGCGTTGTGCTGGGCCACCGCGAGCTGCGCCCCGCGCTGCTGGGACCGGACCTCGGCACTCGACAGGTCGCCCAACAGGCCGATCACGCGACGCGGCAGGGTGGGCTTCCCGGCGCCGGTCGGGGTACCGGACCGCCCCCAGCGCCACCAGGCCGAGCCGCCGCCGACCGCACTGACGCCGATCGCGGCCGACGCGACGAGCAGCCGCCGGCGGGACGGCCAGGGGACGGCGGTGGGAGGGGAGTCGGCGAAGGACAGGGCGGTGGGTTCGGGCACCGGCAGGTCGAGGACGGTCGCGGCGCGGTCCGCGACCAGTGCGGGCAGCCCGGCCGGCAGCCAGGAGTGCGTGCTGAACTCGCCGAAGATCGCCCGCAGTTGGGCCACCGTGGGCCGCGCGGACGGATCCTTCGCCAGACAGGCCCGCAGGGTCGCGTCGAGTTCGTCGGGGAGTCCGGTCAGGTCCGGCTCCTCGTTCACGGTCCGGTACAGCACGGCCGCGGCGCCCCCGGTGCCGAACGGGGCCCGCCCGGTGGCGGTTCGGGCCAGCACGCAGCCCAGGGAGAAGACGTCACTCGGCGATCCGACCGCCGTACCGCGTGCCTGTTCGGGGGAGAGATAGCCGGGGGAGCCGATCACCGAGCCGTCCGTGGTGAGGGCCGTCGCCCCCACGGCCCGGGCGATCCCGAAGTCGATCAGCCGGGGCCCGTCGGCGGCCAGCAGGACGTTCGCCGGCTTCACGTCACGATGGACGAGCCCGGCCCGGTGCACGTCGTCCAGCGCCGCGGCGAGTGCGGCGCCGAGGGTGCGGACCTGCGCCGACGGCCAGGGGCCGCGCAGCGCGAGCGCGTCGGAGAGCGGCAGGCCCGGCACGTAGGCGGTGGCGAGCCACGGTGAACGGGCGTCCGCGTCCGCCGTGAGGACGGGCACCGTCCACCGGCTCGACAGGCGGGACGCCAGCTCCGTCTCGCGGCGGAACCGCGCCAGGAAGCCGGGGTCCTCGGCGTACTCCTCGCGGATCACCTTCAGCGCGACCCAGGCACCGTGCGGCGAGCGTGCCAGATAGACCACGCCCATGCCGCCGGCCCCGAGCCGCCCCACGAGCCGGTGCCCACCGACGGACGACGGGTCGGCGGGCAGCAGCCGCTCCAAGACCCCTACTCCTGCTTCGGGATGACCGGCCCCAGCTGCTGGAAGCGCCCGTCATGCACCTGGTGGACGTAGATCTCGGAACCCATCTGCTGGTAGGTGGTGTCGTACTGATTGAAGTCGTTGAAGGTGTACGTGTGCGAGATGCCTTTGTAGGTGACCTTGCGCAGCCGCTTCGCGAGCGCGAGCCGGTCCGGGCGCCCACCTCCGGAGGGCAGGGTACGGGTGAACTCCCGCACCATCATGCGGACGCTGTCGTAGGCCTCCGTACCGTACGGATCCGGTGCGTCGCCGAACCGCTTGCGCCAGGCGGCGGTGAAGCGTTCGGCCTCCTTGGTCTTGAGTGCCGTGGGGTCGACGATGGACGACACGAGGTACCAGCCCTCGCCCGCGGTCCCCGCCTGCTTCGGGAAGTCGCTCCCGTACAGGACGTGCGACATCCACCGCGCACCCGTGAAGCCGGTCGCGGCGACCTGCCGTGCCGCGCGGACCGTCGCGTCCAGCGGTCCGAAGTACGCGAAGTCGTCGACGTCCTGCGCGAGTACGTAACTCACGGCGCCCGGCGCGTCGTTGGAGTCCTCGGCGACGATCCGCGGCACCACCTGTCCTTTGAGGGAGTCCCGCCACTGGACGGCCAGGATGCTGCCCTGGTCGTGCATGACGGAGCCGCCGGACCGGTCGATGACGACGCCGAGCCGGCGGCCGCTCTTGCCGGAGATGAGCGCTTGCAGCGCGACCCCGGTGCCCTCGGCCTGCTCGCCCGCGGCGGTCTGGAAGGAGACGGTCGGGGACCAGACGTAGAAGTCGTTCTGCCCGGTCGCGCTGGAGACGTGGGTCAGCTTCGCCGCTCCGTAGACGCGCGAGGCGGCGCGCATGGTCAGTTCGGTGACCGGCCCGAGCACCGCCATGACGTCGTTGTCCGCGGCGAATTCGTGGGCGACGGAGGTGGCCTTGTCGAGGTCGCCGCGGTCGTCGAGCACCCGCACGCGCAGGTCGAAGGCGCGGCCGGCGGTGGCGTTGTGCTCGGCGACGGCGAGCCGCGCGGCCCGCTCGCAGGCCCGGCTCACCTCGGCCCGGTCGCCGGTGCGGCTGACCTGCACTCCGAGGACGTACGAGGGCCGGGTGGCCGCCTTGTCCTTCTTCTCGTCGTCGCTCCCCGAGGCCCATACCGCGGCGCCGGTGCCGCCGCCCGCCAGCAGCAGCGCGCCCCCGACGACCAGCAGGCGCCGGCGGGACGGGCGCGGTGGCTGTGCCGGTTCGGGGTCGTCCACCACGGTGGGCTCGATGTCCGGCAGTGCGAGGCTCTCCGCCGAGCGGGCCGCGACGGTACGCGCGACCGGGTCGGGCAGCCAGGCGGAGGGCGACTCGGGGACGTCCGCGGCGAGCCGCGCCCGCAACTCCTCGGGACTGGGCCGGAGTTCGGGGTCCTTGCTCAGACAGGCGCCCAGTGCCTCCCTCAACTCGCCGGTCACGCCGTCGAGATCGGGTTCGTCGTGGACGGTGCGGTACAGCAGCGCGTCCGGGGTGCCCGTGCCGAACGGGGGTCGCCCGGTGGTGGCGTAGGCCAGTACGCAGCCCAGCGCGAAGACGTCGCTCGCGGGTGAGGCGTCCTCGCCGCGCGCCTGTTCCGGGGCGAGGAAACCCGGGGTGCCGACCACCACGCCCGAGGCGGTCAGAGCGGTGTCGTCGGTGGCCCGGGCGATGCCGAAGTCGATCAGGCGGGGGCCGTTCACGGCCAGCAGGACGTTGCCCGGCTTGACGTCACGGTGGATCAGTCCCGCCGCGTGCACGGCGGCCAGCGCCTCACCGAGGAGCGAGCCCAGCACGCGTACGGCGGACTCGGGCAGCGGTCCGTGCTCGCCGACCGCCTCCGCGAGGGAGGGCCCGGCGACGAAACCGGTCGCCAGCCATGGATCGTGGGCGGTGGCGTCCGCGCCGAGCACGGGAACCACCCAGGGGTTGTCGACGCGGCCCGCGAGGTCCGCCTCCCGCGCGAACCGGGCGCGGAAGCCGTCGTCGGCCGCGCTCTCCGCCCGGATCACCTTCACGGCGGCCAGCGCCCCCGCCTCGGAGCGGCCCAGATAGACCACCCCCATGCCGCCGGCGCCCAGCCGGCGCAGCAGTCTGAAACCGCCGACCGCGGACGGGTCGGACGGACGCAGCGGCTCACTCATCGTCCGATCCCTTCGCCTCGGCGGACGCGCCGGGGCCGGCCCCGTCCTCGCTCCTGCCGATCCGGTCCACGTCGGCCGTCACGAAGTCGACGCCCCCCAACGCCGCCTGGGTCACCGCCACTTGCTGCTCCTCCGTGGTGCCGGCGGCGTGTCGCACGGTCGCGGCCACCGTCACCGGGCCGAGCCGGTGCTTGTACCAGTCGAAGCGCCGCGCCTTCGGGTCGCCGTCCACGACGTAGTGCCCGTACTCGGTGACGTCGTCGTCCGACGTGCCCGTCCGCTGCTCGATGTACGGATCGCCCCGCGAGGTCATGTCCTGGACCACGTCCGTCGCGTTCAGCCGCTGCTGCGGGCAGCGCAGCGGCTCCTCCAGGGACATCGCCATGTCCCGGCGGGCCTGGAGCGTGGAGGTGTGCACGGTCACGGTGAGGGACACGTACACCGCGCCCTTGCCGTCCGTGCCCGGTCGTACGAAGGAGCGGGTGAGGCTCGCGAGGACCGTGTCCGGGATCGCCTCGCGCCGCCACAGACAGTCCTGGCCCAGCACCGCCCAGGAGAAGGGACCGGCCTCGTACGGGTCACGCTTGCGGTAGCCGGAACCGAAGTAGTCCGGGCGCACGGTCACGTCACGGACGAAGGCCTCCGCCTCGGCGCGGGTCTTCGGCGCGTCGGCCTCGGCGATCGTGTACGGCTCGTTGGCCGTCGTCTCCGACGGCGAAGGACTCGCGCTGTTCCCCCCGGTCGCGCTCGGATCGCTCTTCGGCGCCGCGTCCTTGTCCGCCTGTCCGTTCGTGCACCCCGCCAACAGCACAGTCGCCGCCGCCGCGGACAGGACTAATCCATGTCCTCTCACGCTCACCCCCAACGCAATCGGCCAACGGTCCCCCACCTGGGAACCGTTGGCCGAACCGTAGCGCCATGTGACGCCAACTGGGGCTGCGGGAGGCTGAGTTGAGGTAAACGGTAACCCCTTGGCCATCGCTTGGTGACACTTCGCCGGAAGTGTCAGCTGTGGGAGACGGTCAGCCCGTAGAAGGCGACGCGCGCGCCCTTGGTGGTGCTGTCGGAGGACGACTGGTTGTAGGAACCGGCCTTGAAGTACTGCTTGTACGGGAAGAACGACGACGGGATCGAGTAGTGCGTGGTGGAGCCGTTCACCGTGAGGTCGATGGTGTTCCCGCCGGAGACGGCGATGGTGTACGTCCAGGTCTTGCCGATGCCGACGTTGGTGATGGGGTGCAGGGTCTGGCCGCCGGCGGGGGAGTTCTCCGTGCCGATGAGGATGTCGCCGTTGGAGCGGTAGTAGAGCTCCATGAGCGGCTTGGTGGAGGTGCCGCCGGTGCCGAGGTGGATCTGGCCGACGCACACGTTGGACGTCACCGACACCACACGCAGGGTCGCGCTCAGCTTGTGGCTTCCGCTCAGCGACCAGTTGGCGGCGCTGCCGCTGCGGTTCATCTCCCGCAACTCGGAGCGCGCGTAGTTGGAGTTGGGGGTCGTGACGCCCTTCTCGGGCGCCCAGAAGGTCATCGCTCCGTCACGCGTGTCGGTGTAGAAGTACGAGTCCTGGAACCCGTTCGCGCCCTGGAGCCGGGCCGAGGAGATGGTGGTCGGCGAGCCCGGGGAGCCGACCGGCTCCTGGAGCTGCCATATCCCGAGGTCGAAGTTGCCGCCGGGGGCCTTGGTGGGGTCGGCGGCCCCGGCACTGCCGGTGCTCAGGACCACGAGGGTGCCGATGACGGCCGAGAGGGTCATGCCTGCCCGGACTTTGGAACGGATCATGGGCGTGCCTTTCGACGACGTGGGGGAAGAAGGCGAGCCGAGCGACGCCATGTTTCACGTACATGAACAACAAGTTCATTCATGAACCATGCGCATGCAGGAGAAGTTAAAGGTCTGAACCATACGCGTCAAGGGGTGAAACGGAGTTGGCGTCTCAACTCCGGTCCGGGGTGCGCCGACCGCACGGACCGCGCCGACCGCGCGGGCCTGGTGGGGCGGGTTCTCGTCGGCCGTTGACCGGGACGCGCCGTCGCCCCATCATCGTCACGTGCTCGACTTCGCCGCGTCGGCGGCCTTCGTGCCCGCGTTCATGGTCGTCCTCGGCCTGGCGTTCGCGTGCCTGGGCGCCTACCTCCTGTCCGCGCGGGGCGCCGCGCGGACGCGTGACCGGATCGCGGCGGAACGCCTTCGGCGGCCGGTGGCGGTCCGAGGCTCACGGGCGTGGGCGCAGGGACGCGAGGAGCGGCTCACGCGGCTCCTCGCGTTCACATGGGTGGCGGGCGGCTGTCTCTTCGCCCTCGTGGGCGTGGTCGTGCTCGCCGTCGGCTGAGCCCGGCTCAGGCGACGACTCGCGCCACCCCGGCGTAGATCCCGCTGCCCTCCGGCTCCACCGCCGAGCCCGACAGGTTCCACTCCGGCGCCGTCACCAGCCCCGGCGCGACGAGGTCGAGGCCGTCGAAGAAGCGCTCCACCTCCGGCCGGGTGCGGAAGCCGAGCTTGATGCCGCCCTTGGCGTACTCGGCGGTGACCTGTGCGGCGAGTTCCGGATACAGGTCGGACGCGGCGTGCGACAGCACCAGGTAGCTGCCCACGGGCAGCGTGGCGACCAGGTTGCGGACCAGGCCGTGGGCGTCCTGTTCGTCGGGGATGAAGTGCATCAGAGCGATCAGCGACAGGGCGATGGGACGCTCGAAGTCCAGGACGTGCCGGGCGTGTTCGACGATCAGCTCGGGCCGGCGCACATCGGCCTCGATGTAGTCGGTGGCCCCCTCGGTACGGCTGACCAGCAGGGCCTCGGCGTGCCGCAGGACGATCGGGTCGTTGTCGGCGTAGACGACCTTCGCCGTCGGCACGATCTCCTGGACGACCTGGTGGAGATTGGGCTCGGTGGGGATCCCCGTGCCGATGTCCAGGAACTGGTCGATGCCCTGCCCGGCCAGCCAGGCTGCCGCACGGTGCATGAACTGCCGGTTCTGCCGCGCCGCGTCCTTCGCCTCGGGCGGCAGCTTCTCGCCCACGGCCTCGTCCACCGGGTAGTTGTCCTTGCCGCCGAGCAGCCAGTCGTAGACCCGCGCGGGATGCGCCTTGCTGGTGTCGATCGACAGGGGCGGCTGGGGGTCGGTCGTCATGGCAACTCCATCGCGCCGGGGGGGGCGGGGCAGGTTCGATGACGATCACTCTACTGCTCGATTCCGCGGGGTAATTCCTGGGGAGACTCTGCCTTCGCGAGGGGGTGAGGGGATGTCGAGCTCCGGCGAGATGTTCGTGCTGATGATCGTCACCCAGGTCGTCGGCTGGCTCGGCCTCGGTCTTGTGGGCCTGGTGCTCCTCGGCGTCTACCGCGGCGTGCGGGCGCTGTTCCGCGCGATCACCGGCCGCCCTCGCCCGGCGGTGGAATCCGGCGAGCCCGAGGACGCGGCCGTGGAAACGGCCGAGCCCGAGGACGCCGTCCCGCCCGGATACGACCTCGACGGAAGCGGCTGAGCGACCCCGCGGCGATCTTCCGCCCGTCGACAGGCGCCGCACAGCTATCAGGTCAAGCGTCCCGGACTCTTGACTCGGAAGCCGCCCGCCCCGATCCTCAAGCCATATCTTGCGCAGGTCATGACAACCCCATGGGTTGGTCAACCGCGCCATCCCGCCGACCCAGGGACGTGGCCGTGACGCTGATCGCTCGTTCGTACCGCAGACGCAAGCACGTCACCGTGGTGTCGCTGCTGCTTCTCTTCCTGGCCATGGCCCTTGGTCCCACACCGAGTTCGGCCGCCGGCAACGACTGGTGGATCCCCACCTCACGGCCCACCCCGGACGCCCAGATCAACGTCACCGGCGAACCCTTCACCGGCACCAACTCCGCAGGCGAGGTACAGGGGTTCGTCGACGCGCACAACCACCTCTTCGGCAACGAGGCCTTCGGCGGACGGCTGATCTGCGGCAAGGTGTACTCCGAGGCCGGAGTCGCCGACGCGCTCAAGGACTGTCCCGAGCACTACCCCGACGGCACGCTCGCGATCTTCGACTACATCACCCACGGCGGCGACGGCAAGCACGACCCGGTCGGCTGGCCCACGTTCAAGGACTGGCCCACGTACGACTCGATGACCCATCAGGCCAACTACTACGCCTGGGTCGAGCGGGCCTGGCGCGGCGGGCAGCGGGTGCTGGTCAACGACCTCGTCACCAACGGCATGATCTGCTCCATCTACCCCTTCAAGGACCGCAGTTGTGACGAGATGACCTCGATCCGGCTGCAGGCGAAGCTCACTTACCAGCTCCAGGCCTACATCGACGCGCAGTACGGCGGCACCGGCAAGGGCTGGTTCCGGATCGTCACCGACAGCGCGCAGGCCCGACAGGTCATCGAGCAGGGCAAGTTGGCGGTGATCCTGGGCGTCGAGACCTCCGAGCCGTTCGGCTGCAAGCAGATCCTCGACATCGGCCAGTGCAGCAAGGCCGACATCGACAAGGGCCTCGACGAGCTGTACGCGCTCGGCGTGCGCTCGATGTTCCTGTGCCACAAGTTCGACAACGCGCTGTGCGGCGTCCGCTTCGACGAGGGCGGCCTCGGAACGGCCATCAACGTGGGGCAGTTCCTGTCCACCGGCACCTTCTGGCAGACCGAGACGTGCAAGGGACCGCAGCACGACAACCCCATCGGCACCGCAGCCTCCGAGGCCGAGGAGGACCTGCCGGCCGGCGTGGCCGTCCCCTCGTACGCCGAGAACGCCCAGTGCAACACCCGAGGGCTCACCGAACTCGGCGAGTACGCGGTGAGCGGCATGATGAAACGCAAGATGATGCTGGAGATCGACCACATGAGCGTCAAGGCCGTCGGCCAGGCGCTGGACATCTTCGAGGCGGCCTCCTACCCCGGCGTCATCTCCTCGCACAGCTGGATGGACCTCAACTGGACCGAGCGCGTCTACTCGCTCGGTGGCTTCGTCGCCCAGTACATGCACGGCTCCGAGGCGTTCGCCGCGGAGGCCGGGCGGACCGACGCGCTGCGCGACAAGTACGACGTGGGCTACGGCTTCGGCACCGACTTCAACGGCATCGGCGACCACCCCGCCCCGCGCGGCGCCGACGCCACGAACAAGGTCACGTACCCCTTCAAGAGCGTCGACGGCGGCTCGGTCATCGACAAGCAGACCACCGGCTCCCGCACCTTCGACCTCAACACCGACGGTGCCGCCCATGTCGGGCTGGTCCCCGACTGGGTCGAGGACATCCGGCTCGTCGGCGGCCAGGACGTGGTGAACGACCTGTTCCGGGGTGCCGAGACCTACCTCGGCACGTGGGGCGCGACCGAACAGCACCAGGCCTCGGTCAATCTCGCCAAGGGGGCGTCCGCCAGGGCCAGTTCGTCCGAGTCGAACCCCTTCACCAGCTACCAGCCCGGCCGGGCCGTGGACGGTGACGACGACTCGCGCTGGGCCAGCGACTGGAGCGACGACCAGTGGTGGCAGGTCGACCTGGGCTCCACCCACCTGGTCAGCAGGGTCACGCTGGACTGGGAGCGCGCGTACGGGAAGTCGTACGCCGTCGAACTCTCCAGCGACGGCACCAGCTGGCAGACCGTCTGGTCCACCACCTCGGGAGACGGCGGCCTGGACACCGCCCGCTTCACCGGCACCCCGGCCCGCTATGTGCGGGTGCACGGCCTCGACCGCGGCACCGACTGGGGATACTCGCTCTACGAAGTGGGCGTCCACAGCGCCTGAGCCACCTCACCCCACCCGAGGACACCCATGGCACGCATGCCGTCGGCCGAGCGCCGCGGACAGCTGACGGCAGCGGCGATCAGGGCGATGGCCCGGGACGGCGTCGCGAAGACGACGACCCGGTCCATCGCCGCCGAGGCGGGCGTGTCCCTGAGCGTCTTCCACTACTGCTTCGACTCCAAGCAGGCACTGATCGAGTCCGTCATCACCACCCTCACCGACGACTCGGTGCGGGTGGTGAAGCAGGCACTTCGCCCCAGGGCCACGCTCGTGGAGACCGTCCGGGCCGGCTTCGAGGCGTACTGGGACCACGTGCGCGCCCACCCCGACGCCCACATGCTCACCTACGAGCTCACCCAATACGCCCTGCGCGAGCCGGGGTTCGAGCATCTGGCCCGCAGACAGTACGAGCTGTACGGCGCCGCCTACGCCGAACTCATCGACCAGCTGCGCGACGGCATGGACCTCCAACTGGCCGTACCCGTCTCCGTGTTGGCCCGCTATCTGGCCGCCATGACCGACGGTCTGACCCTCAACTACCTTGTCCTCGGCGATGAATCGGCCTGGGCCGACATCCTGGACACGGTCACCGCGCACATCGCGGGCCTGGTGCAGGACGAGGCCCGCCGAGCCTGACCCGTAGGCCCTAAGACCCCAGGCCCGCTCAGGTGCCCGTCGTACGCAGCCAGGTGCCGACGGCGTTCAGGGCGCCCGCGCCGGAGTCGGACACCACGTCGTTCGCCAGGTCGGCGATGGAGATTGCCCTGAGGGCCTCGCGGCGGGCGGTTTCGGCGGTGGCCATGGCGCGGGAGATCGGGCAGGGCTTCGTGCAGGCCTCGGCCGGGGTGGCCATCGGACCGCGCTGACGGATCTCCGTGCACACGAAGGCGGGGCTCGGACCGTCCACGGCGTCGACCACGTCGAGGACGGTGATCAGTTCCGGGGACCGGGTGAGCGCGTAGCCCCCCGACTTGCCCTGCGTCGAGTGGACGAGTCCGGCCCGGGAGAGGGCCTGGAGCTGCTTGGCGAGGTAGGTGGGGGAGACGTCGTGCAGTTCCGCCAGGCGCGCGGCCGGCACCGGCTCGCGCACCGACGTCAGCACGACACAGCAGTGCAGCGCCCACTCGACCCCACCCGACATTTTCACGCTGATCACCTTACCCAGCCGCTTGACTCGGACACTTACTGTCCGAGTATAGTTCCGGATAGAAAATGTCCGAGTATCGCGTCGGCAAGGTGTTCCGTGCCGACCTACGGTGAGGGCATGGCGGTGCAGAAGCGACGAAAGGAACGATCATGAAGATCGCGGTTGTCGGTGGCACGGGCCTGATCGGCTCGCAGGTGGTCAGCCGGCTGAACGAGCAGGGCCACGAGGCGACGCCGCACGCCCTGTCGACGGGTGTGGACGTCATCACGGGCGCGGGTCTCGACGAAGCGCTCGCCGGCGCGGACGTGGTCGTCAACCTCACGAACTCGCCGACCTTCGACGAGGCCTCACCGGCGTTCTTCCAGACGTCGATGGACAACCTGCTGGAGGCGAGCCGCAAGGCGGGCGTCGGACACGCGGTGATCCTGTCCATCGTGGGCGTGGACGAGGTGCCCGAGCTGGACTACTACCGGGCGAAGGTTCTCCAGGAGGACCTGCTCAGGGCCGGCCGCGTGCCGTTCTCCATCGTGCGCGCCACCCAGTTCATGGAGTTCATGGGCGCGGTCATGTCCTGGACCTCGAACGACACCACCGTCCGGCTGCCCAGCACACCCATCCAGCCCATCGCCGCCGCAGACGTCGCGGCCACGGTCGCCGACGTCGCCGCGGGCGCGCCCGTGGGCGGCATCGTGAACGTCGGGGGCCCCGACGTCTTCACCCTCGACGAGGTGGGCCGGATCACCCTCGCCGCCAAGGGGGACCAGCGCAAGGTCGTCGTCGACGAGAGCGCCGGCATGTTCGGCGCCGTCAAGGGCGACGTCCTGACCGCGCCGAGCGACGCCCGCATCGCGCCGACCCACTACCGGGACTGGCTGGCGTCCTGAGCGGACGACCGGACGGGGCGACGCGAGCTGATCACCTAGCCGTCGTCGCCCGCCGGGACGGCGGACGCGGCCTGGGCGCGTGGGAACTCGAACCAGACGATCTTGCCGGTGTTCAAGCGGGTCGCGCCCCAACGCCTGGCGAGCCGGTTCACCAGATACAGGCCGCGTCCGTTCTCGTCCGTGGTCCCGGCCTGCCGCAGCCGCGGCAGCTGCGGCACGTCGTCGCCGACCTCGCAGCGCAGCACATCGGTGCGCAGCAGCCGCAGGGTGATGGGCCGGGTCGTGTACCGGACGGCGTTCGTGACCACCTCGCTCACCAGCAGTTCGACGGAGTCGCTGAGTTCCTCCATGCCCCAGCGCGCGAGCGTGCGGCGGGTGAGCCGGCGGGCGCGGGCGGGGGCAGTGTTCTCGGGTTCGAGGAGCCAGTAGGCCACATCGCTCGCGGCGATGCCGTCGAAGCGGGCGGCGAGCATCGCGATGTCGTCGTCCCGGTCCCCGGCGCCGGGCATGGTGAGCGCCTCGTCGCACAGGGCTTCGAGAGACGGCGGATCGTCCGGGCCGGTCGCCTGCGCCGCCGCGCTCAGCTTCTCCCGCAGCTGCTCGATGCCGGTGACGACGTCCCGCAGCCGGGACTCGACGAGGCCGTCGGTGTAGAAGAGCAGGGTCGCTCCGGCGGGCGCCTCCAGCTCCACGGTCTCGAAGTCGACGCCGCCGACGCCGATCGGGGCGCCCGGCGGGACCTGCAGCACCTCGGTGTGACCGTCGGGGTGCAGCAACAGCGGCGGGGGATGGCCCGCGTTGGCGATGCTCAGGCGGTGGGAGATGGGGTCGTAGACCGCGTAGAGGCAGGTGGCCATGCGGTCGGTGCCCATCCGCTGGGTCTGCTCGTTCAGGTGGTGCAGGATCTCCTGCGGGGGCAGGTCGAGTCCGGCGAGGGTCTGGACCGTGGTGCGCAGCTGGCCCATGACCGCGGCCGAGGTCATCGAGTGGCCCATGACGTCACCGATGACCAGCGCGATGCGGCTGCCGGGCAGCGGGATGGCGTCGTACCAGTCGCCGCCGACCCGTGCGGTCTCGGCCGCGGGCAGGTAGCGGAAGGCGAGGCGCACACCGGCGCTGGTCGGCAGGGTCTGCGGCAGCATCGTGCGCTGCAGCTCGTCGGCGATGAACGCCTCGCGGCCGTAGAGCACGGCCTTGTCGATGGCGAGGGCGGTGTGGGTGGCGAGCTGGGCGGCGACCAGGAGGTCGTCGTGCTCGTAGGAGGGCTGCTCGGCGCGGCGCACGAAGAGCGCGGCACCGGTCACCCGGCGCCGGCCGCGCAGCGGCGCGAGGATCGCCCGCTGTCCTTCGGGTACGGCGAACTCGTCGCCGTCGCCCAGGAGTTCGGGCAGCGCGGCGTGGGCCGCGGGCATGTCGATGAAGACGGGGCGCACCGCGCGCAGCACCTCGGCGAGCGGACCGCCGGGCGCCACCGGACCGCGATGAGTACCGCGCAGGAGAGGAGCGGACGGGGCGAGCAGGGGCCCGGCGGTGGTCACCACCGTCTCCGCCGGGATCTTCTCCTGGGTCGCGCTCTCGGCGCGGTGCAGCCGCAGCACCAGATTGTCGGGCGGGCGTTCGTCGCCGACGGGCATCGGGTCGCGCAGATAGACCAGGACCGAGTCGCAGAAGGCCGGCACGGTGGCTCGCACCAGCCCCGTCACGATCTCCTCCAGATCCAGGCCACGCGCGATCCGCCGGGTCGCCGAGCCCACGAAGCGCAACCGCTCGTCGGTACGACGGGAACCCGCGGGGGCCGACGGGCGGGGAAGAGGCTGCTGGAGGGCGGACGTGGGCGCGTCGACGTCGGTGAGCGGAGCGAGCACGTCCGCGACCGCGCCCTCGGGGGTACGGGCGACCTGGGCCACGGTCGCCTCGTCCGGGGTCAACGGCTCCGCCCGAGCCGGCGAGGCATCCATCGGCGTACGCGGATCCGGGTCGGGAGCCGACGAGAACGTCGCCGGGCCGAGCTCCGGGTCGGGAACCGGCGTGTACGTCACGGGTTCCTCGCCGCGTGCCGTGACGTGGACGGCGCGCACCTCGGCAGGCGTATCAGCCACGATCCCCTCCCTCCTCGTCCTCCACGACTCCGAGCTGACATAACTCGCGGCGCAGCGGCTCCACCCTGTGTCCGGCCCTCGCCGGACGAGTCTGCACGGTCGACGGCGTCATGCCCATCTCCCGTCGGCGCGAGACGTCCTTGATCCGGATCGTGATCGACATGTCTCGTACCGGCGCCACCCCATCGTGTCGGCCCAGGCCGAACGGTACCCCGGGTCCCTGGGGGCGCAGCGGTTCGGGGCCTCGGGCCGGTGGTACGGGGGATCGAAGACGTCGACACTCACTCCGGCCCGTCCCCTTCCCGCCCGCTCGGGCGCACTGTCCTGGTGAGCCCGCGCCTCCTCTGCCACCGGCACGCTACCCCCGCGCCACCCCATTTCGGCCAGCACAGCCGACATTGTCTTGCGCCGGGCCTGCTCGCGCAGACATACAGGGAAAGCCGGGGCCACGGCTCGCCGAACGGCTCATGATCCGCTACGAGTTCGACCGCGCCCCGGGACCGCGTCCGACCCGGGGCGTGCACCGGCTCAACCGGCCAGCAGCTTCAGCCTCCGCCGGTGCCACACCACCGGATTGCGCTCGTCGTCGGTCATCATCGCCAGGACGCGCAGCACGATGATGTCGTGGTCGCCCGCCGGATAGGTGTGCTCGATGGCGCACTCCAGCAGGATCGGGGCGCCCTCCAGGAAGATCGCGCCGGAGGCGGCCTCCGTGGTGCCGAGGCCGACGAATCGGCCCTCCTTGCTGCGGGAGGCGAGTTGGCGGGCCTTGTCGCTGTGTTCCTCGCCGAGGACGGAGACACCGATCGCCTCCGCGCCCGACAGCTCCGGCCAGGTCGTCGAGCTGTGCTGAATGGCGAACGAGACCATCGGCGGCCGGTGGGAGACGCCGACGGCGAAGGAGGAGACGATCATGACGGTCGGTTCGTCGCGGACGCGCGCCGCGAGGGCGGCGACTCCGGCCGGGAAACCGGAGAACGCCCTGGTGACTTCGTCGGGATCGGAGGTGAATCCCTCCAGTGCCGTCATCGGGCCGCCCTCGTGCGGGCGATGTCGAGCACGGTCCGGCCCCACCGCTCCAGCCAGCGGGCGAGCGAGTCGTCCGTCGTGTACGTGGAGTCGAGCTGGTAGAGGCCCTGCGCGGGGCAGATCGCACCGAGTTCGACGAGCACCGGTTTGAGGGTGAGCTCGGGGGCGAGCGCGTGCGCGGGCCCCGCACCGAGCATCAGGGGCAGCGCCACCTGACCGGCGAGTCCCGTCGCCGTGGGGAACTGATCGAGGAAGACCTTGAGCAGCCCGGTGTACGTCCCCTTGTACGTGGGCGAGGCAGCGATCACGACGTCGGCGGCCCGCACCCGCTCGACGGCCGCGGCGACGCCCGGGTCGCCCCAGCCGAGCAGACCGGCCCCGAGCGAACCGACTTCGAGGACCTCACAGTCCAGCCCGAGTGCCTCGGCGAGGCGTTCGGCGGCATCGCGGGTGCGCGAGGCGGCCTTCGGATTTCCGACGACGGCGACAGCCTTCATCAGGCGACTCCTGTGGGTAGCCGGGGCCCGGCGGCGGCTGCCGCGCGGGAGTTCGCCCCGGGGTGGTCGACTCGGAGGAGCAGGGAGGCGAGGAGACAGACGAGACCGACGGCGGCTAGTCCGCCGAGGGCAGCGGTGTAGCCGAGTCCGCTGAGCAGCACGGCACAGACCGCACTGCCCAGCACCGCCCCGAGTTGCTTCACGGCATTGAAGGTGCCCGACGCCGCCCCGACCAGATCCGGCGCGACCGAGGTCACCGCCGCGATCGACAGCGGCGACCAGACGAACGAGTTGGCCACTCCGTACACGGCGAAGACAGCGGTCAGTGCCGCGACCGGCGCGTCCGTGGCGACGAGCACCGCCGACGCCCCGATGGACAGCACGAGCGCGGACGACCCGACGAGGGCGACGGCACGCGCGCCGACCCCGTTGTTCAGCCGGGCCGAGACCGGGGCCCCGAGCACACACACCACACCCATGGGTACGAGGGTGAGGGCCGCGGCGCCGGGAGTGAGGGCGCGCTCCCGCTGGAGGTAGAGCATCAGCGGGATCATCGCCGAGCCCGAGCAGAAGGCCGCGGCGGCACCTCCCCAGGCCGCGGTGACGAACCTGCGGCTGCGCAGCAGATCGATCGGTACGAGCGCCCGCGTCCCGTCGGCCCGTTGCACCCGGACGACGGCCGCGACGAGCAGCGCCCCGGCGACGGCGAGCAGCCAGCGGGGGACTCCCCATACCTCGGCGCTCCCGGCGTCCGTGCCCTGGACGCCGAGGACGAGCGCGCCGAGACCGGTCGCGTTCGCGCAGATCGCCCAGATCGGGATGGCCGCGCGCTGGCGGGGGAGGACGGGGACGAAGACGGCCACGGCGATCAGCACGGCGACACCGACCGGGACGTTGACCCAGAACACCGCCGGCCAGCCGCCGACACCGACGAGCAGTCCGCCGACCAGGGGTCCCGCGGCCACCGCGGCGCCGCCGGCCGCACCCCAGACGCCGAGCGCGACAGCGAGCCGCGGCGGGCGGAACAGGGCCTTGATGATGGTCAGGCACTGCGGTGTCATCAGCGCGGCACCGAGGCCCTGCGCCAGGCGCCAGCCGATGAGGGCCTCGACGGTGGTGGCCAGCGCGCACAGCAGCGACCCGAGCGTGAAGACCGCGAGTCCGATGAGGTGGACGCGCCGGTGACCGTAGCGGTCCCCGAGCCGTCCCGCGATGATCAGGGGGACGGCGTAGGCGATGAGGTAGCCGCTGTTGACCCACAGTGCGAGGGTCTCGCTGGTGTGCAGGCCGGTGACCAGCGCGGGCAGGGCGACCGAGGTGACCGTGCTGTCCAGCAGCAGCATGAAGAACCCCGCGCACAGGCTGGTGAGGGCGAGCCAGTGGCGGCGCTCGCTTCCCGCGCTCATCTCACCTCGCCAGGTTCTCGCGCAGCGTGGCACCGGGACGAGGGGGCGCGAGCGCGCCGCGCCGGCGCAGCTCGGGCAGGAGCAGCTCGCCGACCTCGGCGAAGCCGGCGGGCATGGCCGACGGGCAGGAGAACATGTACCCGCCGAGCGATCCGGTCGCGGCGAAGTTCTCCTCCAACGCGTCGGCCACGGAGGCCGCGTCACCGACCAGACTGTGATCGAGGCCCGTCGCGCGACTGCGGCCGTGCGCGAAGAACTCGTCCCGGCTCATCGTGTGCTCGTCCCCGAACTCCGCGACCAGCGAACCGACCAGGCCCGCGGGGCTCGCGTTGGCCGCGATCAACTCGTCCCGCAACTCGGCCAGTCGGAACGAACTCGGGAGCGTCGACAGGTCGTAGCCCATGTTGTGCGAGAGGTAGGTGGCGACGGCCTCCTCGTGCCAGAACTCGTGCACCGCGTCGCGGCGCTCCCGCGCCTCGGCCGCCGTACGCCCGACGACGACCTGGGTCGCCCACAGGATGCCCACCCGGGCCGGGTCGCGTCCCTCCGCCAGCAGCGCCTCGTCGAGCAACTTGCGGTGGCGCTGCTGGGAGCCGAGGTTGCCCCCGAAGCCGAAGATGAGATCGGCGAACCGGGCCGAAGCGGCAATGCCGCGCGGGGAGTTGCCCGCCTGGACGATGAGCGGGTGGTGCTGCGGGCTGGGCACCGACGCGAGCGGGCCGCGCACGGTGAAGAAGCGCCCGTGGTGGTCGATCGCGTGCACCTTGGCGGGGTCGGCGAAGCGTCCTGTGGCCCGGTCGCGCACGATCGCGTCGGGTGCCACGGAGTCCCACAACGCACGGCACACGGCGATGAACTCCTCCATCCGCTCGTAACGCAGGTCGTGGTCCATCAGCTCGCCGAAACCGTAGTTCGCCGCGTCCGCGCCACGCGTCGAGGCGACCACGTTGAAGGCGATGCGCCCGCCCGACACATGGTCGAGCGAGTTCAACAGCCGGGCGACGTAGAAGGGATGCATGAACGTCGAGGAGTACGTCAGCCCGAAGCCGATCCGCTCGGTCACGGTGGACATCGCGGCGATCACGGGCGCCATGTCGTGCCGCGGCCACTGGATGCCCCACTCCACGGCCGGTTCGATACTGCCCCGCCAGGTACTGGGTATGCCACTGCCGTCACCGAAGAACAGCAGGTCCACACCGGCGCGTTCGGCCGTGCGGGCCAGCTCCATGTACATGCGTACGTCCGGGAAGTCGAGCCCGACCCAGGAACCCGGCCGGGCCCACGCGCCCTCGGTGTGGGTGAAGGAGAGGTCGTAGCCGATGTGCATGCCGGTCATCGCGCGGCCTTCTTCCACAGCTCGACGACCTCGTCGGCGTCGCTGAGCACGGCCACGTTCAGTCCCAGCTGGAACAGCGCGGCGGCGTTGACGTGGCGGTCGTAGGCGGCCGTCGTGTCCTGCGGTACGACGACGGGCCAGTCGAGTTGGACGGCGTCCTGTGCGGTCGCGTACACGCAGCACTCGCTCGTCAGGCCCACCACGGTGAGCCAGTCGCAGCCGGCCGCGCGCAGGCGCGGGTCGAGATCGGTGCCGAGGAACCCGCTGTAACCGCGCTTGACGACCCGCAACTCACCCTTGATGGGCTGCATTTGATACCACTCGGCGCCGGGCGTCCCGATGCGGCACGGCTCGTCCGGACTCATGGGCGCGTCGAAGTCGCCCTCGCGCAGCCAGTTGCTCGACCGCCAGGGCCGCGCCGGATCACTGCCCAACTCGACCCACACCACGGGTACTTCGGCCGTCCGTGCGGCATCGACGAGATCGCCGATGCGGGTGACCGTCCGGTCGAGCGTCGCCAGCGTGGCGTCGGTCAGGCCGTACGCTCCCAGCCGGTCGGGATCGGCGAAGTCGCGCTGCACGTCGACCACGACGAGCGCCGGCCTGCTCTCGGGCCGGGCGAGCCGGGCGAGTTGTCTCTCCCGCAGTTCGGACATCAGGCCGCCACCTCGTCGCGGGCCCGCAGCGCGGGCAGCACGGTCTCGCCGAACAGCAGCATGTCCTCGTCGTACTCCGGGAAGATCAGCATGAGTCCGTCGAGGTCGGCCTCCCGCACGATGTACTCGATGTGCTCGGTGACGGTACGGGCGCTGCCGGCGACGTACGGCGTCTGGAAGGCCGCCTCCCCGTCGGCGCCGTCGGCCCACGCTCGGGCCTGGTCCTCGGGTACGCCCCAGGTGTGCCGCATATGGGCGAGCGCCTCGCGGTCGACGCCCACGCCCCACTCCTTCACCTTCTTGACCGCCAGTTCGTCGGTGTCGTCCTGGACGACGGTGAGCATCGAATACGTCTTGCACACACGGCCGTTGGCCCTCGCCCGGGCATGGACGTCCGCGGACAGGGACCGCATGTCGTCGAGGCTGTCGGCGGCGAGGAAGGCGCCGTCGGCGTACCGGGCCTGGAACCGGCGCGCGTCCTCGGACCGCCCCGCGCTGATCAGGGTCGGCCGGGTCGCCGGATGCGGCCGGGACTCGCAGTCGACGAGGTCGAAGTACGGGGTGCGCATCGTGACCGAGTCCTCGGTCCACAGCCGGGTCACGGCCTCCGTCCAGAGTTCCGTCATCCGGTAGCGGTCCGCGTGGCTCAACTCCGGGTCCCAGTCGCCGAACTGCTCGAACTCCCCGGCGTACGAGCCGTTCACGATGTTCATCCCGGCCCGGCCGCCGGAGATGTCCTGGAGGGTGGTCAGCATCTTCGCCGCGACGGCGGGATTGTGGATGTTGGCGTGCAGGGTGGCCCAGATCCTGACCCGGCTGGTCGCCTCGGCGAGCGCCGCCATCATCGTCATCGACTCCAGCGAGCGGCCCCAGTGGTCCGTACTCCCGCCGAAACCACGCCACTTGGCCATCGACATCACGAAGTCGAGCCCGATGCTCTCCGCGTGCACGGCGGCACGCCTGTTGTACGAGTAGGTAGCCTCGGGATGCGGCGCGGTGGTCGACAGCATCCAGCCGCCGTTCCCGATGGGAAGGAAGATTCCGTACTCTTTCGCGGACACGTCAGGGGCCTTTCTGCGGCTCTTTCAGGGTTTTCCCACGGCTCTCCGGCCATGGCTGCACACCTCTACGGCTCTACGGCTTCACGGTGCGGGCCAGACGAGCTTGTCGCCGCTGTAGATGTCCTTGACGAAGGAGGTGTCGAACCACCCCTCGGCCTTGGCGGCGGTCACACTGCTCGGCACGATCTTGAACTGGTGCAGCATGTCGACGAGTTTCCCGACATTGGCGGTGTCGATGCCGCCCAGCGGCTGCCCGGGCGCCGGATTCTCCTTCACGACCTGCGTCTCGGTCTTCCAGATGGTCGCGTTGAGCTTCTTGTCGTAGGTCGGCCCTGACAACTTCGCCGCGTAGCCCACGCATTCGGTGATGTGCGCCTCGCTGGACGAGCAGTACTCGTAGGCATGCAGGGCGGCCCGCAGGACGTCCTCGACGGCGTGCGGGTGCGCCTTGGCGAACGCCGGGTTCACCGCCATGGCGCCGATCGAGCTGGGGATGTCGTAGTCGACCGGCTTCCACACGGTGACGTCCTTGCCGGCCGCCTTGAGCTGGTTGGGCTCGTTGGAGACGAACCCGGTGAGCGCTTCGAGGCCGCCCTGCTTTCGGGGCAGTACGGAGGGGTCGTAGCCCTCCTTGACCAGCTTGAGCGAGTCCCATTTGACGCCGGCCTTGACCATCATCGCCTCGACGGTGGCGGGGACGTAGCCCTTGTGACCGACGACCTTGCCGTCGAGCTGGGTCAGATCGGTGATGTCCTTGTTGGTCATCAGAATGTCGAGACCGGCGTTCGAATACGAGGAAATCCCCTTGATGTCGATCCCGTTGGCCTGCGCCTGGATCAGATCCTGCTCGGAGATCGCGGACACCGTCGCCTGCCCGCTCGCCAGCAACTTGGTGTTCTGCGCGGTGTCCCCGGTACCGGGCTTGAGATCGACGGTGAGGCAGAGGTCCTTGAAATAGCCGAGCTTGGCGGCGGCGACGTATTCGAGGATCGAGACGGAGGACTGGAACTGGTACCCGGAGAGATACGTGATCTTCCCGGCGGCCTTGTTCTCGGCGCAGCGCTTCGCGGAAATGGCGGAACCGGCGGCACCGGCGGAGGAACTGTCGTCGGAGCCGGAACCACATCCAGCGAGTCCGAGTACCAGCACGGCGGCGACAAGGGCGGATCTGGTGAGTCGATGGGAGGGCATGGGTGACTCCAAACTGGCGTTGACGCCGAGAAGTTGAGGAACACGGGTCCGGAGCAGCGCCCCGTCAGATTCAGTTCGTGCTGTCGTGCCAATGGAGGACGCGGCGCTCGACGACTGTCACCGCGAGCAACAGCAGAACGCCCATCACCGCGAGAACGAAGATCGAGGCGTAGACAACAGGAAGTTGATTCATGGAGGAGGCCACACTGATCGCAGTACCGAGGCCACCCGTGGAACCGGACGCCGACATCTCCGCAACCACCGCCCCGATGATCGACAGCGGAAAGACGATTCGCAGCGCGGCAAAGAGATAGGGCAGTGCACTGGGAACACGCACATGCCACAACAGCTCGAACCGACTCGCATTCATCGTCCGATAGACCTGCAACACCTGCTGAGGAACGGACCGCAATCCCGTAGCCGTGTTGATGAGAATCGGAAAGAAACAGATCAGCCCGGTGATGATCAGCTTGGGCATGGGCCCGAACCCGAAAGCCACGACCAGCGCCGGCGCGATCGCCACCAGCGGGGTCACATTGAGGACGACCGCGATCGGCATCACCGCCCGCCGCACGAGCGGGAGTTCACTCGTCAGCACCGCCAGGACGAACGCGGCGACGAACCCCATCCCCAGCCCGGCCGTGGCCTCGCCCAGGGTGACCAGCGCGTTGTCGACGTAGTAGCCGAGCTCGTCGGAGAGCGAGCCGCCGACATCCGACAACGGCGGCAGCAGATACGGCAGTTTCTCGGCACCCCAGTGCCAGAGAGCACCGAGGATCGCCAGCATCACGACGAGAGGCAGCCATACGGCCGGCCGGATCCACGCGATCCGGGACCTCGGGTGCTTCAGGCTGAACCGGGACGGCTCGACAGGCGGTCGCGTCCCCGGCGTCGGCGGGGCTGCGGTGGTGCGTTCGTCGGCTACGGTCATCTCCCTCACGCCCCCACTCACGCCGCTTCGCTGTGCCAGGCGCGCCGCAGCCGCTCTCGCACCAGGTCCTCGTACTCGTGGAACCGCCGTTCCCCGAAGAGCCGTTCACCGCGCGGCCGGGGCAGGTCGACGTCGATGCTCTCGACGATGCGACCGGGGCCCGGCGCCATCACGACGACGGTGTCGGAGAGCCGTACGGCCTCGGAGACGGAGTGGGTGACGAACAGGACCGTCGTCCGCAACTCCTCCCACAGATCGAGGAGTTGGTCCTGGAGGCTCTCGCGGGTGAACTCGTCGAGCGCCGAGAAGGGCTCGTCCATCACGAGCACGTCGGGTCGCAGGCCGAACGCCCGGACGATCGCGGCGCGTTGGCGCATGCCGCCGGACAGCTGGGCCGGGAGCTTGTGCAGGGCGTCGCCGAGACCGGCCTTGACGAGGAGTTCCGTCATGTCGGGGTCGGCTGCCGTCTGCCGCTCGGCGAAGTCGGCGATGCGTTCACGCCGCTTGCCCGCGCCCCGGTTGATCTTCTGCGGCAGCGTGACGTTCCGCAGGACGGACAGCCACGGCAGCAGCGCGGGGCTCTGCGGCACGAGTCCGATCATCTTGGCCGCGCACGCCTGCGCCGGCGTCACGCCGTGCACCGACACCTCGCCGTGGTCCGGCTGTTCGAGCCCCGCGACGAGACGCAGCAACGTCGACTTGCCGCAGCCGCTGGGGCCGATGAGACTGACGAAGCGGCCCGACGGTACCGTCAGGTGGACGTCGTCGAGGGCCGTGGTCGCGGTCGACCCGAACCCGTAGACCCGTCGTACCGACCGCAGTTCGAGTGCTGGCGTACCAGTCACCTTCACGCTCCCATCCATGTCGCGGGCACGAGTGCCCGATCCTGGAAGTCGGAGAGCGTGCGTAGCGAGTGCGACTGACTGCCACGCGGAAATCCGCTTAGGTGCCCCCGACCGTAGGAAGATTGTGTTTCGGGACAACGCGGGCGTCTGTTACGGGCGTTTTACGTCTGGCCGCGACGAGGGGCGCAGTGGGGCGACCGCGCTGCCGTCGAACACGTAGATCTCGATCCCCAGGTCCGCCGCGGCCCGGGCCACCCATCCGCCGAGCGCCTGCACGATCAGCTCCGTGACCACCAGCACCGTGCGCTCCGCGGTCGGCACCGAGTCCCGGAGCCAGAGCAGCTTGAACATGTCCGCCATGACCTTGTTGCGGTAGGCGGGCTTGTAGGCGCCCTGGTTGCAGACCAGTTGGACGAGGACGCGGCCCGTGGCGTCGATGCCCTCCACCTCGACGCGGCTGCCGTCCGGCAGCATCAGCGGCTTCGGGCGCAGCACGAGACCGAGCCCGTCGCCGAGTGCGAGCAACATGCGGCGCTCCATGGACCCCTCGGCGAACCGGCTCCACTCGGTGGGGGAGTCGAGTACTTTCAGGCGCACAGCCCGGAGTCTAGGAATGGGCCGTTTCCTCGGTGTTTCGTGGTGCCGGTGGGACTTCCGCGCCGGGTTCGAGGTGCCGGGTTCAGGCGCGTCGCAGCAAGCCGTGTGCCAGTAGGCGGGTCAGGGCCTCGACCGCCGCGTTGCCCTCCTCCTCGCTCTCGGCGGGCGCCGCGAGCTGGCAGAAGCGCTCGATCATGGCCACCACCGCGAGCGCGGTCAGCCGCGTGTCCCGGTCCGGGGCGGCGAGATCGCGCGCCTCGGTCACATGCGCGGTCCAGATGTCGACGTGCCGCGCCCGCATCTCCTCCCAGTGGGCGGCGAACTCCGCGCTGACCAGCGATGCCTCGTAGACGGCGGTCAGCTCCGGGCGGTGGGCGCGGTAGGTCTCCCAGTAGGCGCGCACGTGCCCGCGGATGTCCTCGACCCCGTCGAGCGCGTGCGGCCCGCCCGCCTGCTCGGTCACGCGCTCGCGCAGGGCGCCGGCGAAGTCGTCGACGACCGAGCGCAGCAGGTCGTCCTTGTCGGTGAAGTACCGGTAGAAGACCCCGGCCGACTTGCCCGCCTCCGCCGTGATGTCGGCGATCTTCGTCGACAGGTATCCCTGGCGGCCGATGACCCGCAGGGCGGCGGCCTTGAGCTCGGCGGCCGAGCGCTCGCCCTTGGACGTCACGGGTGCGGGCATCGGCCCTCCTGCACTCTGGAGAACGGGCGGTCTTGGAACGGGCACTGCGGGGAACAGCAGCAAATGTGAATTCAGGTTCAGTTATAGCACCTGATGCCCATCTCCCCGCGGGACCGTCCCGCCGCGTACCCATGCGTCTACCGCGCCCCCGTCAGCACCTCCGCCGCCGCCACCCCGGAGGCGGCTGTGGCCCCGTGGGTGAAGATCTGTACCGCTCCGCTCAGGCCGGCGCCCGGCAGGCCCATCTCCACCACGATCGCGTCGGGGCGCTCCGCGATGAGGTCGGCGAGGGCGGCGGCCATCCAGGCGTGCCGGGAGACGTCCCGCACCACGACGACGAGGGGGCGGCCCGCGGCGGGCTCCAGTGCGCACGTCCTGAGGGTGGCCGCCTGGAGTTCCTGGCGCTGGACGCGGACGGTGGTCGTGCCCGGCAGCCGCTCGCTCAGGGGAGCCGCCACACCCCAGGGGGTTTCCTTGCCGATGGCCAGGTTCGTGGTGGGTGCGAGTTCCACGACGTGCGGGGCGGCGGAGAGCGGCAGGGCCGCGTTGACCGCTCCGGTCAGGCGGATGGCGCGGCGGGCGGCCGCGAAGCCGATGTCCCCGCCGGTCGTGCCGCCGCTGTCGGCGTGCGCGAGGCCTGCCGACCAGGTGGCGAACTCCCGTACGCGCGCGGCCGCTTGCTCCAGCCGCTCCCGGGTGAGGCTTCCGTCGGCCACGGCGTCGACGAGGGCGCCGGCGAGTCGGCCGACCATCGACTCCTCGGCGTTCTCGCCCCCGACGCACACCGCGTCGGCGCCGGCGGCGACCGCTCGCACTGTCGCGCCCTCGATGCCGAACTGGTCGGCGACGGCGCCCATTTCGATGGCGTCGGTGACGATCATGCCGTCGAAGCCGAGCTCGTCGCGGAGCAGGTCGCCGAGGATGCGCGGGCTGAGCGTGGCGGGCAGGTCGGGATCGTACGCGGGCACGAGGAGGTGGCCGCTCATCACCGCGCGCACGCCCGCGTCCAGGGCGGCCTGGAACGGTGGCAGGGCCTGGGCGGTGATCTCGTCGCGGTCGGCACCGTAGACGGGCAGGCCGTGGTGGGAGTCGACGGCCACGTCGCCGTGGCCGGGGAAGTGCTTGGCGCAGGCGGCGACGCCGCCCGACTGCAGGCCCCGGATCCAGGCTGCGGTGTGCCGGGAGACGACCTTGGGATCCGCCCCGAAGGACCTGACCCCGATGATCGGGTTGTCCGGGTTGGAGTTGACGTCCGCGCTGGGCGCGTAGTCCAAGCTCACGCCGACGGCGCGCAGTTGGCGGCCGAGGTCGGCGGCGACGGACTCGGTCAGCTCGGTGTCGTCGACGGTGCCCAGCGCGAGGTTGCCCGGCCGGGTGGACCCGGTCGCGGACTCGATCCGGGTGACGTCACCGGCCTCCTCGTCGATCGCGATGATCAACTCGGGGTTCTCCGCGCGTAGTTGTGCGGTGAGCAGGGCGACCTGTTCCAGCGACACGATGTTGCGGGAGAAGAGGACGACGGACGCCAGCCCGTCCCTGATCTCGCGCAGTACCCAGTCGGGGGCCTCGGTGCCCACGAACCCCGGTTGCAGGACGGAGAGCGCCAGCCGTCGCAACTCCGTACTGTGCTTGCTGGAGACCATCGAGTGTGTTCGCCTTCCAGGTGGCCGACTTGGTACAGACCAATCTCCGCCCAGGCTAGCGGCTCATGTCAAGAGGGAGCCCTGGCGCGCCCCGGCTTCGCGCGCGGCCGGGGGTTCGCCCTGCCGTCGACCGTCCGCCCGCGCCCTGTCGTGATCCCTTCAAGTCCCTGTGGATATCGCCGATTTGGTGGCGACACGCGATCAACGGGCATGTTTGACACGGCGAGATGGTCTAGTCCAAATTGGTGGCACGCGAGTTCGAAGTGTGGCTGGTGCGGCGCGTGGTGCAGCAACCCTGTAGGCCGCCCGCCCTTCTTCGGGCCGTGCGGCAGCGCGCTGTTCGCCAGGCGCCGTCGCTCGGCACCGGTGCGCGTCCGGATGCAGGTGTCAGGTGTGCAGACCGCCGCACGCCCGCATTCCTGTGCCGCGGCCGGCACCTCGCACAAGCGGTGGCCTCCGGCCGGTGGCCACCGGTAAGAGATCGAGGTCTGGAACACTGCATGCCCACGCCTGACCGTTATCTCCACCGTGCCGCTTCGCCCGTCCCCTACTTCAGCCCGGACGGCGAGATCTACCTCGCGCAGACCGCCTTGCGCGACCTCAAGAAGACCGTTCCCCTGCGCGTGCTGTCCGAGGCGGACTTCGCCTCCTGGCAGAACTACGGCTACGTCGTCGTGAAGCAGGCGATATCCCCGTCGGCGGCCAGTCAACTCGTCGATTTCGCCTGGGACTTCCAGGGGCTCGACCCCGAGCGCCCGGACACCTGGTACGAGGAGCGGGAGTACCGCTCGGACCTCGACCGCGACCTGCACATCTACGGGTTCGTCGAGGCGTACCAGCACCAGTTGATGTGGGACAGCCGCCAGACCCAGCGGGTCTACGACGCGTTCGTGGACGTGTGGGACTGCGAGGAGCTCTGGGTCACCCTGGACCGCCTCAACCTGAACCCGCCCAACGTCAAGAACCGCTCCCGGGCCCTGATCCCGAGCACCGAAGAGGGGTTCGACATCGAACTCCACTGGGACGTCGACACCACCCTCGGTGTCCCGCCGCAGCGCGTCCAGGGGATCATCGCCCTGAACGACACCACCGCGGAGCTCGGCGGCTTCCAGTGCTGCCCCGAGCTGTTCCACCGCTTCGACCGCTGGAAGGCCCTCCAGCCCGACGGCCGCGACCCGATCCGCCCGCGCATCGACCGCGCCGAATACCCGGTGGTGCGGCCCGAGTTGGAGGCCGGCGATCTGCTGATCTTCAACGGCATGCTGGCCCACGGAGTGGCCCCCAACACCTCGAAGAACGGCGTCCGGGCGGCCCAGTACCTGTCGATGATGCCGGCGCTGGAGACGCACCAGGCGCTGCGGCGTTCCCGGGTCGAGTCCTGGCGCACGCTCAGCACCCCGGAGTGGAACGGGACGCTGCTGGGCGACGCCCACGAGCACGAGTCGCTGCGCTACGGCAGGGCCACCCTCGACGACCTGGGCGCCAAGCTGCTGGGCCTCGCGTCCTGGAGCGGCGTAGAACTGGACGACTCGGTCGGAGAAGCCGCATGCGCCGAATATGTCTGACCCTGCCCACCAACCGGCCCTGCTCGGCGACGATCGAGGCCATCTCCGATGAAGCGGCCTACGCCGTCCAGCACTTCGACACCGAAGTGCACCTGCTGATCCTCGACTCCTGTGACGTGCCCGCCTACGCGGAGCACGCCGAGACGGTGCGCCGACTCCCGCACGACCCGCGGATCGTCGTCCACCACCTCGACGAGGATCGCCAACGCGCCTTCCTTGAGCGGGCGATCGGCCGGGCCGCGGCCACGAAGCCAGACCTCCTGCTGGAGTTGATGCTCCCCGAGAAGCTCTCCTACGGGGCCTGCACCAACCGCGCGTTCCTGATCGCCGCCGCGCTCGGCTGCGAGTCCGTGCACCGCAGGGACTCCGACAGCCGCTACCAGACCCTCGACGGGAAGACCCTCTTCCCCGTCCACCACGAACTCACCTCGCTCGGCCGGCGTGCGGCCGACACGGCGTCCGACGTCACCGAGAACATGCTGGCGGAGCGGCACGCCGAGAAGACGGTCTCGATGGTGGCCGCCTCCTTCGTCGGTGAACTCTCCGTCGACATCGGCGAGATCCTCGACATCGACGCCGGCGTCTACCACGACATGGTCAGCCTCTGGGCGCCCATGGAGTGGTCCGACGACCAGAAGAAGCAGCTGGTCGAGGAGTCCTTCCGGGGCGCCGGCACCGACCCGTTCGTCCAGGACCACTCGACCCTGGCCCTGGTCGACCCGATGCGCGTCGACATGTGCAACATCAGCTTCCACGGGGTGCACGAACGCGTGCCGCTGCCACCGGCGACCGACACGATCGGCAGCGACTACTTCCTCATCCACCTGGTCCACGACGCGGCCCTGCCCGGTGTGCTGCACAACCGGCACATCGTCAACTTCTACACGGGGGAACGCCGGACGGACGCCGGCTTCACCGCGTACCAGATGCGCTTCGTCAAATTCCTGCTGTCGATGCTCTACTTCAACGTCATCTACGACCGGATGGCCCAGGCGGGACCGGAGTTGGTCGACGAGCGGGGACAAGTACGAGCGCCTACTCCCCGCTGCTCGACGAGTTCGGCTCCACCGAGTAC